>JAJXYI010000276.1 GCA_021780625.1 bacterium
GAGACGTCCGAGGGACGGAAGCTGCTCGAGTCGTTGTAGAGCAGAGTCACATCCATGCCATGCGGGAGCGGGTGATGCAGCAGGTCGAAGAGCTCCTTGCCATGGATGGCGATGCTCCAGCTGGTCCGCTGCTGCTCCACGTGGATCGGCGTGACGCCGTTGTAGTTGTAGTCGCTGCTGAAGGGCAGGACGTATCCATAAACCGGATCCCGCACCGGATTCTGCGGCTTGTTCCAGCGGGTGTACGAGTCCTCGCGCCAGCCGAAGATCGGGACGATCACATTGTCCAGAAGCTTGCCGTCCCAGACGAACGACTTCGACTTGGTCACGTCGTAACCCTGGCCGACGCCGTCATACAGCTGGTTGATGTCGTTCTGCGCGCTGATGAGGCTGAAGTTCGACTGGGTCCACGTGCCCTGGTTGTCGTAGCGGACGTTCTGCGTGAGCGGCGGCGTCTGCACAGTCTGCACTCCGGTGACGCCGGTGATGGTGTTCATCGACGAGGTGTTCAGCAGGCTGGGCCCGAGGTAATGGAGGCCGCGCCACGTGGCGAAGCCGTTCCAGTTGTCGACGGCCTGCAGGTACGCGGGCTGCCAGCGGTAGAGCGCGAAGTTGCGGTCGAAATTCTCGTAGCGCTGCGACGAGAACACCCCCGTCAGCGTGTGCTCGCCGAGGATCCGGGTCAGCAGGCTGTGGGGGCGGAAGAAGTCAACCGCCTTCAGCTGGGCGTAAAGCGTGATGCGCCAGTTCTCGCGGTTCTTGGAGCTGAGGCCGCCGCGGCCCTCGCCGATCGTGTACGGACGTCCGAAGTTCGGGTTCGGAATGTTGCTGCCACGCAGCGTCTGGTTCACGTCGACGGAGATGATGTTCGTGCCCCAGAGGCCTTCCATGAGGTTCGTGTATCCGTCGCGGTACGACTGCCGGTTGTAGGCCGCGTTGAATCCGAGGCGGCCGTGCAGGAATGCCTGGGTGACCGCGAGGTTGATGTCGTCGAAGTTGTTATGCTCGCTCTTGTTCGGGCCGACGATGTTCTGGTCCCTCATCATCGTTGCGAGCGGGCCGCTCACGATCATCTGGGTGGGCCACAAACCCTGGCCGAAGCCGCTGAATGGCTGGCCGGTCTGCGACTCGTAGGCGTTGAGAATGCCGGTGATCGTCGGGTTGTTCGCGTAATAGGCCTTCGTGTTCTTGGGATTCGCGGCAGTCTGGATCCAGTTGGGGTTGAGCATGCCGACCCAGCTGCCCCAGCCGCCGCCATCGACGTTGTGGCCGCCGCGCAGGAGCATGGCCTGCGGGTTGCCGGGAAGCCCCACCGCTCCGCTGGTCGGATCGCTGAAGAAGGAGACGGGATTGTCGTCCCACAACTGCCCGCCGATGGTCTGCGAGGCGTACAGGTTCTCGACGAAGCCTGGCGCGGTCCAATACACGTCGTTCGGGATGGCGAGCTTGTTGGCCGGGCCAAACCAGCTCGAGATGAAGTCGCCCGGCGTTCCCGCCACCGGCCGGTTGGCAATCACATGGCCGGACTCCCCCTGGACGTCGATCTGCGTGAACACGCCCTCGCCCAGCTTGGGCTCCCAGCGCACCGCGCCGTAAATGCGCTTGTCGTGGTTGTAGGTGAAATCCTGGCGGTAGCGTGCGTTGTCGTTCAGGCCGATGATGCGGATGCCCAGCTGGTGCGGGATGAGGACGTGGTCCGCATCGATCACCTGGCGGAACGATCCGTAGCTGCCCACCTGCAGTTCGACGAAGTCGGACCGCTTGTTCAGGTTGGGCACCTTCAGCGAGCTGTTGATCAGGCCGGCCGGACTGCCGAGGCCGAACAGGATCGAGTTCGGTCCGCGGCTGATGTCCACACGCGAGACGTCGTACGAGTCAATCGGCACGTCGGTGGGGAAATAGTTGAGCGTCACGTCCGCGTTGTTGAGTCCGCGGATGCGCGTCGTGCTCTGCGGCTCGGTCAGCATCTTCTCGGCATAGCCCTTGTCCCAGGCATCGCCGCCGTAGAAATTGCCGCCCACTCCCGCCACCTCCGTGTTCGTCGTGTAGATGAGGAGCTGCTGGAGGTTGGTGGCATTGACGTCCTTCAGGAACGTCGGGGTGATCACCTGCACGGCCGCGCCAACGTCGCGCAGATCCGTGTTCAGGCGCGACCCGGCGAGCGACGTGGTCGCCGCATAGCCTCTGTCCTTGGTCGCGTTGACCTCGAACGGCGAAAGCTCGATGGCGGTGTCGTCCTTCAGCTTCTCCTTCGTGGCGACCGAGTCGTCGGCCGAAGTCGAGGCCTTGGTCGTATCAGGCGCCGGCGCGGCTTGGGCGCGGGCGGCCGGAGCGGTCCATCCGGCGACAGCCGCGAGTCCAAGCAGGGCGGCGATGCGAAGCCGGTGGGTATGCGAGTACGCAATACACATGGGTGGGGATGGGTTGGGGCTAGGAATAAGGACGGAAGGTCCTCAGGTTCGGCTTGAACATACCCGACCAGCGAAACGGTTGGTATCACCTGATTGGGTGAATCAGCGCCATCCGAGTCTCGCAGGAGGTGGGGCCCCGATGATCACGTCGGAAACCATGTCGACAACGCCGAATGCGATCCGTCGAGGACCTGGCTCGGACCTCGAATCACCCGATCAGGGGGTATGAAGCACCCAGGTCGCCTGCTAGCATCGCGCCCGGCACCGCGGTCAGCCCCTCATCCCCGTTTGCGGTGCAGAGACGGGCTCCCCAGCAACCTTGTCCCCATCGACTCATGTTTCTTGAGCAGAACGTTTCGATCCCCCAGCGCGCGGCTTCATTTTCCAGGACCATCGCGTCGGCCAGAGTATTCACCCTTCCTACCAGGGTCTTCACCGCCCTCCGCGGATGTCTGCGGTGGCGCCGAAGCCGCGCGACATCGCCGGCTTCGATCTGGCCCTTGTGCGCGGCCCTCCTCCTCACCACCCTGCTGCCCGCGGTTCAGGTTCACGCGCAGATCGCGGTGAACTTCAGCACCTCCGACGCGGGGGTGCACAAGGGAATCCCCAACTGGGGCCTGGATACCAACTGGGCGGATTTGGACAACATGACGCGCGGCCTCAGTTTCATGGGAGCCGATCTCGTGAATGTCGTCCGCGTGCCGGCGATGGTGGACCAGCCGCTGGACAACGGGCTCACCGCCGATGAGAAGACGCACCTGCAGTTGTGCTCGAGCCTGGCGGCGATGGTCGGACCCAACGCCAAGTGGGACATGTGCGCGCCGGGTTCCGACACGGTGAATGCCTGGTTTCAGGACAGCACCGGGGGTGTGAACGTGGATCGCTGGGTGCAGGCGATGAAGTTGAACCAGCAATTCTACAATCACCCCCTCTGGATGGTCGAACCGTTCAACGAGCCCGACTACAGCGGGTGGCACGAAGGCACCACCCAGAACCTGTACGACATCATGGGAGCGCTGCAGAATCTGACTGAATTTTCCGGCACCTCCATGGCCGGCGGCAGCACGATGAGCACCGACCAGGCCACCACGTGGTACGACGCGCTCAATGGCCGCGCGTCGGTGGGCACCACCCACTGCCTCTATGGATCCGTCGATAACTACGTCGGATTCATCCAGCATGTGGCCGCGGCCAACGGCGTGCCGGTGAACCCGGAAGGCCACAACCTCGTCGAAGCCATCCTGGGCGCCGAATACGGCCTGAACACCATGATCTGGTGGGGGACCGCCGAGTTGGCGCGCGGCAGCTTCGTGAGGGCGAGCCAGGGCGTGCGGCTCGGCTATGCGGAGGACCGGCCAAACTGGACGGCGGCGGCGGTGTACCGCGCACCCAGCGGGGCCGTGCAGGCCTTCGTGGGAGACGGCGAACGTGTCGGCGGAACCACGACCTACACCTTCCACGCCACCGACCGCGACGTGTATTACGACGGACACGGGCCCCAGCGCGACTATTCCGTGACGATCAACCGCAACCAGGAGCGGGTCATCAACATCACCTGGGGCGCGGACGTGCAGCCGGTCATCGGCGGCCGCTATGCCATCGTGAACGCAAACAGCGGACTGTGCCTCGATGTGGCCGGTGCCAGCACCAGCGCGGCCGCCACGCTCCAACAAACCACGTTCAGCGGCGCCAAGAGCCAGCTTTGGGACGTCGCCGCGCTTCCCACCAGCACCCAGGGCGACCTCAGCTATTTCCTGATCACCAACGTCAACAGCGGGTTGAACGCCGACCTCGCGGATTGGGCGTACAACGACGAGGCCCCCATCAAGCAATACAGCTATCCCACCAACGCGGTGGAGCATTGGTATTTCCAATACGCCGGGAACGGCTGGTTCTACATCCGCA
>JAJXYI010000346.1 GCA_021780625.1 bacterium
GTGGGAGTACGACTCCGCGGAGGATGGAAACATCGCCCTCACCGGTGAGGTCGCGCTCGGCGAGGCCCAGGAGTTCACGCTTGCCGTCGCGCTCGGCGGAAGTTGCCAGAGCACCGCCACGAAACTGCTCCAGTCGCTGTCCGCGTCCTTCGAAACGCACCGCGAGGCCTTCGTCCGCCAGTGGCAGCGGACCGTCGTCAATCCGGCCTTCGAGTTCGGTGCTCACACCGGTGACGGCGGACACCTGTATCGGCTCAGCCGATGCATCCTGCTGGCGCACGAGGACAAGACCTTCGAAGGGGCGATCGTCGCCTCGATGAGCATACCCTGGGGCGAGGTGCGGGATGACCACGACCTCGGAGGCTATCATCTCGTCTGGACGCGGGATCTCGTGCAGAGCGCGAGCGCTCTGCTGGCCTCCGGGCAGACGGGCACGCCGCTGCGCGCCCTCATCTGGCTGGCCACGATCCAACGCCCAGACGGACGTTTCCCGCAGAACAGCTGGATCAATGGAAAGGCCTACTGGTCGGGCCTGCAGCTCGACGAGATCGCCGCGCCCATTCTTCTCGCGTGGCGCCTGCGCCGCGCCGGCGTGTCCTTTGGCCTCTTCGATCCTTCCACGATGATCCGTCGGGCGGTCGGATTCCTGATGCGCCACGGTCCGGTCACCGCCCAGGAGCGGTGGGAGGAGAACGCGGGCTACTCGCCGTCGACGCTGGCGACCGTCATCGCCGGTCTGGTCTGTGCGTCCGAGTTCGAGCGCGAGGCCGGCAACGATGAGCTCGCAGGGTTTATCCTCGCCTACGCGGACTGGATCGTCGCGCACCTGGAGGACTGGACGGTCACGACGAAGGGCGACCTCGTGCCCGGGATTTCCCGGCACTACATCCGGATCAACCCGACGCCGGTCGACACCCCTGATCCGCATGCGGATCCCGACGCGACGATCCTGACCGTCGCCAATGGGGGCGGAAAGCATCCGGCTCGACGGGTTGTGGGAGGCGATTTTCTGCACCTCGTGCGCCTCGGCATCCGCGCGGCGGAGGATCCTCTCGTGGTCGATTCGCTCGCCGTCATCGACCAGGTGCTGCGGCGGGACCTGCCCCAGGGCGCGTGCTGGCGGCGGTACAATCACGATGGATACGGGCAGGCGTCCGACGGTTCCGCCTTCGACGGCGCGGGCGAGGGGAGGTGCTGGCCGATCCTGACGGGCGAGCGCGGGCATTACGAACTGGCAGCCGGACGCGACCCGAAGCCGTTCATCCTGACGATGGAGGGCTTTGCAAATGCGGGCTGCATGTTGACGGAGCAGGTGTGGGACGCCGACGACCTGCCTGCCAGGAATCTGCGCCGCGGCCTGCCCACGGGAGCCGCGATGCCGTTGTGCTGGTCGCACGCGGAGTACGTGTCGCTCGTCCGCAGCCGCAAGGACGGCGAGTGTTTCGACCGGGTCGGCCCGGCTTATCGCCGCTATGTCGAGCAGCCCGAACCCTGCCGGATTGAATTCTGGAGCGAACGCCATCCGATCCTCCGCATCCCGCCCGGCCGGTCCCTGCGGCTCCTGCTGGTGGAGCCGGCGACGGTCGTGTGGACGAACGACGACTGGAAGTCGACCCACCGCACCGAGGCGGCGCCGGTGGGCGGGCTGGAGGTGTGGCACGTCGATCTGCCCGCAACCGAGACCGCGGGGGGAGGGGTCGAATTCACGTTTTACTGGAACGAAACGAATCGCTGGGAGGGGCGAAACCACCGCGTCTCGGTGGTCTGACCCCGAATCCTTGCTTCGCGCCTTGCGCGGACCGCGGCCGCGGCGCAAGGTGTCCCGCTCCCATGGCACTCATCCCTCTCGAAGACAACTTCGCCGACATCATCAGCAAGGCCCAGCGCGGTCGGAAACTCACCGACGAGCGCCTGGCCCAGGTGGCTGCGATCGAAATGGAAGATCTGCTCGCCGTGAAGGGCGGCAAGCCGATCGTGCCGGTCATCCGTCGCGTGGCGCGTCACCTGCGTCTGAACCCGGACGCGCTCGAGGTGGTGGCGCTCAATGGCTGGTATCCGAAAGTCCCGGTCTTTCCACGCGGTTTCGCGATGTTCAACACACGCATGGAGGACATGACCGTGAACAGCTACCTGGTCTGGGACCCGCGCTCGAAGCAGGCGCTGGCCTTCGACACCGGCGCCGACGCCACGGAGATGATCGAGGTCGTCCGCCAGGAAAAGCTGTCGGTTCGCGCCATCCTGCTCACCCACACGCACGAGGATCACGTCGCCGACATCGACAAGCTATCCGCGGCGACCGGAGCCGAGGTTTTTTCCCACGAGAACGAGCCGCTCCCGGGCCGCAGGACCTTCAAGGACAACGCCCATTTCCACGCTGGGGAGATCGCCGCCAAGGCGCTGCTGACCTCCGGCCATTCCCCGGGCCTCACCACCTTCTTCATCACCGGCCTGAGCTGGCCCCTGGCGGTTGTCGGCGATGCCCTGTTCGCTGCGTCCATGGGCGGAAGTGCGGAGCATTTCGAGGAGCAGTATCGGAACAACCATTCAAAGATCTTCACGCTTCCGAGGGACACCGTCATCGCCCCCGGCCACGGCCCTCTCACGACCCTCGCACAGGAGAAGGAACACAATCCCTTCTTCGCCTGAGGCGACAGTCGACAGGGTACAGGAACAGACGGCGACGAAGGGAACGAAGAACAAACCGCTTTCCACGGAAATGGGAACGGTGATTTATCCACCGTTTGGGTGAGTCGATTTCGGCTCTGTGATTTCGTATGATCGCCTGGCCCGGCCTTCTTGGTTATCTTCGTTTCCTTCTGTTCACGTCTCCCCTTGAATTTAGGTTCATGGAGATGGGCCGGCGTCTTGCGTCTCAACGCTCGCCGAGGAGCTCGGTCGCGTGGCTGAGGGCGCTCTTCGCGGTGCGGTCGCCGAGCATGCGGGCGAGTTCCGCGATCCGTTCCTTGCGCCGGCCGTGAAGCGCTGAGATTCCGATCACCGCCCGCTCGCGGCTTTGATCCTTCTCGACGAGCAGGTGAGCCGTCCCAAGCGCGGCCACCTGGGGCAGGTGGGTGACGCAGAGGACCTGGTGGCGCCTGGCAATTCCGGCCATCTTTTCGCCGACGATCCGACCGATCTCGCCACCGACGTTGGCGTCCACCTCGTCGAACACCAGCAACGGAACCTCGTCGATGTCGGCGAGCACAGTCTTGAGTGCGAGCATCACCCGGGCGAGTTCGCCGCTGGAGGCGATGCGACTGAGCGGCAGGGGAGCTTCGCCTACGTTGGGCGAGAACAGGAATTCGCAGCGGCAGTCACCGGTCGGACCGAATTCGGCCAGACTCGTGAGGCGCACGGCAAACTCCGCTTTTCGAAAGCCCAGTTCGACGATCGATTTCGAGGCGACCTTGGCGAGCTCGCGCGCCGCCTTCTCGCGCTGGGTGCGCAGCACTCGCGCGGCCTCGCGCACCTTGGTCTCGGCTTTCCGGATGCGCTCGTCGAGCCGCGCGCAGGCCCCCTCGAGGTCGCCCTGCATCGAGATCTTTTCGCGAAGCTGTTCCCGGGCCAGACGCACGCTTTCGAGGTCCGGACCGTGGCGCCTCCGGGCGTCGAGCCAGGCGTTCATGGTGGCCTCGAGCGCCTCCGCCTGCTCGGGCTCGAAATTCAGCGACTGGCTCAACGATTCAAACTCGGCCCCGAGGTCCGTGAGTTCAACCACCGAGGAGCCCAGGCGGTCGGCGAGCGGCTTGGTGGACGGATCGATGGCCTCCAAGTGCCGCGCCTCGCGGAGCAGCGCGGCGAGACGCCCCGACAGGCCTTCCTCGCCCGTAAGCCCGGCGGCGAGCTCGGAGGCGATCCCGATGAGCTCCTGGGCGCGGCTCATGCGCGCGTGGTCGCGTTCGAGCGCCTCGATGGCCTCGGTCGAGAGGTCCAGCCCGTCCAGCGCCGCGAGCTGCTTCTGGAGAAACGAAAGCTGGTCCGGGTCGAGCCGGGTCTCGCGCGTGAGCCGTTCGCGCTCGGAAAGGAGGCTACGCCACGCGCCGTGGGCCTCGCCGTAGGCGGCGAGGGCGTCTCCGTCCTTTGCATACAAGTCCAGGAGTTCGAGCTGGCAGTTCTCCTTGAGCAGGCGGCGGGGCTCGCTCGGTCCGTGAAAGTCGATCCAGTGCTCGCCCAGCGACTGGAGCGCCGCGAGCGTGGCGAGTGCGCCGTTGACCGTGATCTTCGGCGCCTTCTCGCGCGGGAGGACGCGGCGCAGGATCAACACGCCATCCTCGCAGGCGGGCAGCTCGAGCTGCGCCAGCACGGCGTCGAT
>JAJXYI010000225.1 GCA_021780625.1 bacterium
TGATGAACCCCCGATCCTCGGCGGGCGCGAGTTCGGACCGGGAGCCGCGGGCGAACAACACCAGGGCGACCAGGACGATGCCGGCAAACAGATAGAGCGCTCCACGGGCGTTGAGCGCCTTGTCGAGCAGCTGCTCATAGGTGTTCTGGAGGTGCCCGAAAGCCCGGTCCAGAAAGGCAGCCATGCCCTTGGGGTTTTCCGCGGCCGGAAGAAGCCGCGACGAGAGCATGGGCGAGAGCGTGAGCGCGACGAATCCGGAAATCAGCACCGAGCCCGCCAGCGTGAATGCGAATTCCCTGAACAGCGCCCCCGTCAGGCCGGACTGGAAGCCGATCGGTGCATAGACGGCGGCGAGCGTGAGCGTCATCGCAATCACCGCGCCCACCAGCTCCCGCGCGCCCTTGAATGCGGCGTCCATTGGCGACAGCCCCTCCTCGATGTGGCGGTGTATGTTTTCCACCACGACTATGGCATCGTCGACCACGAGCCCTATCGCCAACACCATCGCCAGAAGGGTCAGAAGGTTGATCGAAAAACCGAGCGCCAGCATCAGCACGCACACCCCGACGAGCGACAGCGGAATGGCGACGATTGGAACGATCACCGAGCGCACGGTGCCCAGGAAGAGGTAGACGACGATGATCACGATGAGCGTCGCGGCGATGAGCGTTTTCACCACTTCGTTGATCGATTCGCGTATGTATCCGGTGGAGTCGTAGGGCACGGTCATGGTCATGCCACCGGGCAGCAGGTTCCTGATCTCGGGGAACAGGGCCCGGACGTTTTTTACGACGTCGAGGGCGTTGGCGGTCGGAAGCACATTGACTGCGATGAAGGTGGTGGCGCGCCCGTTGAACTTGAGCGTGGTGTCGTAGTCCTCGGCACCGAGGCTGACGTCTGCGATGTCCTTCAGCCTGACTGTCTCGCCTGCGTGCTGCCGGACGATGATGTCGCCGAATTCGGCCGGCGTGCGGAGGTCGGTGTTGGCGGTCAGGTTGACGGAGATCATGGCGCCCTTGGTCTTGCCGACCGCGGACAGGGTGCTCTGGCGGCCCACGATGTCGCGCACCACGGCGGGACTCAGGCCGAGCGCGGCCATACGATCGGGTTTCAGCCAGATACGCACGGCGAAGGTTCGGCCTCCCAGGATCTCGGCGCTTTGTACGCCGGCCGCCGTGGCGATTTTGGGCTGCACCACCCGCAGGAGAAAATCGGAGATCTGGGCGGCATCCATGGTGTCGCTGGAAAAATTGAGATACATGGCGGCGGTGGTGGCGCCGATGGACACGTCGAACACGGGATCTTCGGCGCCGGAGGGCAACTCCGTGCGCACGCGGTTGACCTTCGAGGTGATCTGCGTGAGCGCCGTATTGGGATCGTAGTTGAGGCGCAGCTTGGCCCGGATGATCGACACGCTCGAACCGCTCACCGACTCCAGATAGTCGATACCGTCGGAGGAGGCGATTTCGCGCTCGAGGGGCGTCGTGATGAAACCGCGGACCAGGTCGGCGCTGGCTCCCGGGTAAACGGTGGTGACCGTGATGACGGAGTCCCTGGTCTCGGGATACTGACGGATGTTGAGGGTACGGATGGCCTCGAAGCCTGCGACGAGGAGGAAGATGTTGACGACGGTCGCGAGGACAGGGCGCCGGATGAACAGGTCGGTGAGGTTCATGGCGCGCCTCAGCTTTCGACGGGCTTGGGAGCGGGATTATTGTCGGGCAGGACGCTGTTGTTGATCTGCACCGCGATGTTATTGCGCAGCTTCATCTGGCCAGTGGACACGACCTCGGCGCCTTCCTTGAGTCCTTCCAGTATGGAGACCTGGTCGCCTCGCCAAGGCCCCGCGTGGACGAAACATTGGTGCACGATGGGGCCCGCTGGGGTGTGATCGATCAAGTAGACGTAGTCGCCGTAGGGGCTGTGGGTGAGCGCGGTGCCGGGGATGGAAATGACCGGGAGGGATTCCGGCAGGGTGACGTCGACCGAGGCGAACATGCCGGGCCTGAGCAGGTGATCGGGATTGGGAAGCCGGGCGCGCAGCCGAAGGTTCAGGGTGTCGGTGGACACGCGCGGGTCGATTGCCTCGATCTGTCCCTGAAACGTGCGCCCCGGGTAGGCATCGACGGTGACGATGGCCTCCATGCCGGGCTTTACGCGGGAGAGTTGTTGCTGGGGGAGTCCGAAGTCCGCGTAGATCGGGTCGAGGGACTCGAGTTGCACGATCTGGGATCCGGCGGCGAGATATTGGCCGAGGCTGACGAGGCGCAGACCGAGTTTGCCGCCGAAGGGGGCGGTGAGGTGTTTTTTGGCAATGTGCGCCTGGACTTCGTCGACGGCGGCCTGGGCCTGATCGCCCGCAGCCTTGGCGGCGTCGAGCTCGGCCTGGGTATTGGAGCCCTTGGAGCGGAGGTCTTCGCTGCGGGCGAGACTGATGGCGGCCAGCTTGAGGCTCGCCCGGAGGCCGGCGAGTTGGGCCTGCTCGCTTGAGTCGTCGAGCACGAGCAAAGGTGCTCCCTCGTGCACCGACTGGCCCGATTCGAAGGTAATTTTCTGGACGACGCCCGCGACCTCGTTGCTGACTACAATGCCCTCTTCGCTCTGCAGGGATGCCACAGCATGCAGCCGCACAGCCCAGGTCTCGCGATGGGCGATCGCGGTGCTGACCGCAGGAGGAGGCGGTGCCATGGACGCGCGCGCCGCCATGGCGGCACGGACCTGGAGGAATTTGACGCCGAAGATCGCGGCGAAGACAAGGACGCCGGCGGCGACGAGAATGATTGCGCGTTTGTTCATGTTAAGCGGAGGAAGGGGAAACGTTGGGGCTTTGGGCTGAGAGTCGGGTGCAGCAGCGGGTGAGCCGGGCGAGTTCGCCTGCAGGCAGGACCTCGCCGAGCGTGGAAATGTCGCGTAGGATTGAATACAGGCGGCGGTCGCTTGCGCCGCGGCCCGGGGTGGTGAGCCGCACGTGGGTCATCCGGCGGTCTGCACGGCTCGGGGTCCGCGCGATCCAGCCGCGCCTTTCAAGGCATCGCAGACTTCGTGCGATCACGGCGCGGGTGTATCCGGCATAGTCCGCGAGGGCGCCCGGCGTGCTCGGGCACGGGTGGAGGGAGAAGAGGACGACGAGGATCAGGAATTGGGATTCGCAGAGATCGGCGCGCACCTTTGCAGGCCAGGCACGGCGCCGGACAACGTCCGCAGCGGCGAGCAACTCAAGGACAGCCCTGCAGCGCGACTCGTCCAGGCCGGGGCGCTGGCGCGCCACGGAAAGGAGAGTGAGATGGATGAGGCTTCCGCGTTCGAACATCGGAGAGAGGCGCCAACCGCAGGACCGGGGGGGCGGAGTACCCGGCTGGCTCGGCGCCTCGTTTAGAATACCTCAAGGCGTTCCCGGACGGAAATGCTTCGTTGTTCTCTCGGTTATCACCCAAAGGCATGACCCATTCCACAGGCGCGGATCTCGCAGCTCGATTATGAGCATCCGTGGCGTGAGCCTGGAGCGATTTGATTTTTGCTCTTTTCGGATAATCACTTCCTGCTCGAAGGTCGACCGGCTGGCCTGCGCCGCGTCTTCCTCCGATGAACATCCCCCCCCGCATCCTTCTCAGCACGCTATTTGCCATGACTCTAGTCCAAGCCCGCGCCGCCTCGGAACGTATCTACATTGGCACCTACACGAACAATGGCCCCAGCCTGGGCGTGTACACCCTGACGCTCGACACCAGCAGCGGCGCGCTCTCGAAGGCCGTGCCGGTTGCCGAACTCAGGAATCCCAGTTTTCTCGCGCTCAATCCGGTCAAGCCGGTGATCTATGCCACCTGTGAACTGGCGGGGCCCGACGGTTCGCCCATCGGCGGCCTTACGGCGCTCGCGATGAACCCTGCGACGGGCGATCTGCGTCCTCTCGATCAGAGGACGATCGCGGGGAAAAGCGCGCCGTGCCACGTGATTGTCGACCCGAGCGGACGCGCCGTACTCGCGGCGCAGTACAACGAGGCCATCGTGTCGTCGTTTCCCGTGCTCGCCGACGGCAGCCTCGGGCCGATTGGGTCGATCGTCCACCACGCAGGGAAGACGGGGCCGAACGTCGCGCGCCAGGAACATCCGCACGCCCATTCTTTTTCAATTTCCCCTGATGGACGTTACGCCTTCGCGTGCGACCTTGGGATGGACCGGATTGTGGCGTACCGGCTGGATGCCGCGAAGGGCACGATCACGCCCGAGCCTGAACTGGACGCCAAAGCCGACCCCGGGGCCGGCCCCCGGCACTCCAAGTTCTCGGCCGACGCACGCTATTTTTATGTC
>JAJXYI010000475.1 GCA_021780625.1 bacterium
CGATCTGGGTGTAGCTTTCGTCCTCGCCGAGTTGCGGGATCGGCGCGCTGGCGCGGGCGCAGTCGATGACCAGCGAGGCGCCGGAGGGCGAAGCCGCGACCGGGTCGGTGAAGCGCAGGCCCGTCGCCCGCCCGAGGTACGCGAGCGCGCGGGCGACAGCATGGCCGATGCGCGGGTCGACATGACCGGGGTACGACACTGAAAATCCCGGGCCCACGGCGAGCGATCCGGCGTCGAACTCGACGTGTGCAGGGAGCGGCATGAGCGCCGGGTGGCCGGGACCGTCGGGATTGGGCGACGGCGCGGCGGAGGCGGACAGCATGGCGGCGGAGAGACCGGCGCCCAGCAGGGCGAGCGAAGTCATGCGACGAATACGCAAAAACGGCATGGAGGATGGGGAGACCGGACCGGAGACCGAGGGGAAGGAAGGAAGGTGGCCCGAGGATAGCGGCTCCGGACTTCACAAGAAATCGCAAATTCGACGAAGTTTTTAACAATTCCGACGACACGCCCGAACGGCGCGCAACCGAGATTTTTTTGGTGCCATTCAAGCCCTTCTGTCGCTTAACCGATGCTCCCGCGGACCTGGCCGGGAGGCCACGGAACGCGCGAGGAATCCATGTCTCCGCTGCATTTCAGCCTCGTCCTGCTTCTCTTCGCCTATGCGGCGGGCCTGCTCGGCTCGCTCGCCGGTCTTGGCGGTGGCATCATCGTCGTGCCCGCGCTGACGATGATCCTCGGAGTCGACATCAAGCACGCGATCGCGGCGTCGATCGTGGCGGTGGTGGCGACCTCGCTCACGTCGTCGGCCGTTTACGTGCGCAAGCGCCTCGCGAATCTCCGGGTGGCGATGTTGCTGGAGCTGGCCACCGTGGTCGGCGCCCTGTGCGGCGCGCTCGCGGGCGGGATCCTGCCCGAACGCGCCCTGTATCTGGTCTTCGCGGCCGTGCTTTCCTACGCGGGCTGGTCGATGTGGCGGCGCCCCGTGGCGACGCCTGCAGCCGGCGAGGCAGGCGACGCCTGGGCCGACCGTCTCGCCCTTCACGACGGTTATGACGATCCCGGGCTGCGTCGCCGAATCGAGTACCGCGTGCGCGGGACCAAGCTTGGCCTCGCCGTTTGCTGGCTCGCGGGCGTGATTGCCGGCCTTCTGGGCGTCGGTGGAGGCGCGCTCAACGTTCCGGTCATGAACGTCGGCATGGGCATGCCCATCAAGGTCAGTTCCGCCACCAGCAGTTTCATGATCGGTGTCACCGCCGCGACAGGTGCCGCCATCTATCTCATGCGCGGCGAGGTCCTGCCGTTCCTCGCGGCGCCCGTCGTCGTGGGCGTGCTGCTCGGAGCAAAATCCGGCGCCAGACTCATGGGCCGGATCCAGCCGGGCCTGATCCGCGGCGTGTTCATGGTGGTGATTGCCGTGACCGTGGTGGAGATGCTCGCGAAAGGACTCCGATGAACACGACGAAATCCGATTCGAAGCATGACGCTGGAGGCGGGCCGGGCCAGCCGAACCTCCACGCGGTCGTCGGCCGCGTGCTGGAGGTGGGGATGTGGTCCAGCGTCGTGCTCATAGCCGCCGGCACCCTGCGGAGTGCGTTCTCGGGGCGGCTTGGAACGGGTGCCGCGGCGACGCACGCCCTGGTCGCTGCCTCCGCCACGCCCCTGCGCCTCGGACGGCTGGCCGAGGGCATCGCACACGGCGGCGGAAATTCCCTGGCGATGGCGGGATTGCTGCTCCTCGTGGCCACGCCGGTGGTTCGCGTGGCCGCATCGGCCACGGTGTTTGTCCTGCGGCGCGACCGGGCCTATGTCGTAATCTGCTCGGTCGTGCTCGCGCTGATGATCCTGGGATTCGTGCTGGGGCGCGCCGGCTGACCGGGGACGCGCCCGAGCCTCAGAGCGCCCACTTCACCGAAACACTTGCGACATCCAGATCGACGCCGCGCCCCGGCGCGATCGCCTCGGGGATCCGGCTGCGGCTCTGGAACCAGGAATAGGAGGCGCTGATCGTGCAGCGGCGCGACAAGGCGCAGGCGGCCTCGCAGGAGAGAGCCCAGGCCTGGTCGTTGCGGACCGCGGGGTAGTCGTACTTCGAGGCCAGGAACTTCACCCCGGGTTCGAGCGACAGGCGTTTGCCGACCGCATGTTTCCAGGTGAGTGCGTAAGTTGCATCCTGATACGATGTCGACCCGGTGCCGGAAACCCAATGCCACACCTTTGTGGTGGCGGACAGCGAGTCGCCCGCGGCGATCCGGGCCGACAGGCTGCCCTCGGCATAGAGCCAGGTGTGGTCCGCACCGGCAATTCCGCGGTTCGCAGCATCGGTGTAGCGGCGGAAATCCGGTCCCACGAGGGCGCTCCCGGACAGCCACGAAAGAAGCTTGCCCTCGAAACCGGCCAGCAGGCGATTGTAGGTGTTGTCGCTGTGGGTGCCGCCCCAGGGCAGGCGGGCCTGGAGCTGCCGCCCCACCCTCCAGCCGACGAAATACGCGCGGTCGCTGCCGGCCCGATACCCGAGATCCAGGCCCGCGTTTGCGTCGGAGCGATCCACAAAATTCACGTACCCCCGGTAGGCGCCGACCGGATTGTGACGGTCGACAAGCAGGTCGTAGGTGGCCGCCGCCGCCACCGCGCGGACGAAGGCGGGGCCAAAGTCGCGGCGCAAGCTGAGCTTCGGACGCTCCTGGATCTGCCGCCGGCGCTCGCGGGGCAGCGCGGAGCTGAAGGCGCTGTAGGTCGAGTAAAACGGCCCCTCGCGCCCTCCGTCGACGAACAGCAGGCTGTTGTCCAGCGCCAGCGACCAGCCGCTCTCGGAGGCCTTGAGTCCGAGGACGAGGGTGTGCTTCGCGTTGTCCTCGCCGCTGACGTGATCAAAGAACGAATACGAACCGACGTATCCGGCCGTGAAGGACCGGAGAGGTCCGCCGGACCCGACACCAAGCAGGGGACGCAGGTCGAGCGTCAGCCGCGGCCCCACGGTCGTGACCCAGGCGGAGCGGTCCGCGAACCCGGGATGTGCGGCCTGCTCCGCCTGCACCCCGAACACACTCGAATCATGGACCAGCCCGACCGAGACCGAGGCGTCGGACAGCCAGGCCGGTCTCTGCGGCCCCGCCTCCGGCGACGGCGCACCGGCGATCGCGGCGCACAACGCGGCGGTCGGGACGGCGGCGGACAAGGCGGCCAGCAGGGGGGCGAGACGGAATTTCATTGAGGGAGTCTGGTTCGGGCACGGGGCCTTGCGGCTCCCGGAGGGCTTCGGTGGCGCAGGGAGTGCACCACGCGGATTGAGAGTTGTGCCGGAATGGCAGGCCGGCGTGTCGCACGACCCGCCGAACCTTGGCAACCCCCAACCCGCGGCCCGAAATTCGCGCGGTCCGGACGGCGCCGAAATCCACGCCAGAGTTTCCAACCTGCCACGCGCCCACCAATCGCCCGTGGCGTGCGCACGCCCCGGATCCTGCCGGCTTAAGTCATCCTCCGCCATGCCATTGCCGTGCCACGTCCGCCCCGGGGCCCCATCCGCATCGGAGCGCCCGGGGCCGCGGCACCAAGCCTACTTACCGTTTTGGGAAGGCCTCCTAATACCCGCAAAAGCCCCCCTCCTTTGAGGGGGCACGCTTCGCTTGAATTCGGTCGCCGGAAAACCTTCAATCCAACTTTCGCCGCGCAGCCCACACAGCCGGCAGCACCCCCGCAATCACCCGTCATGTCATTGCTTCGAACCACCCTCGTCTCGCTCGTGCTGGCCACCGGCGCACTGGCGCAGACTCCGGCCCCCCGGCCGCTCTACCTCGACCCCACCCAACCCGTCGAAGCCCGGATCAACGACCTGCTTCCGCGGCTCACGCTCGACGAGAAGATCTCCATGCTCGGCGGCGACCAAACCGGTTTCAACGCGACCGGCGTGCCCCGACTGGACATCCCGCCCATCCGGATGTCGGACGGCCCGGTGGGCGTGCGCACCGGCGAAGCGACGGCCTTTCCGACGTCGATCGTCATGGCCGCGACCTGGGACCCCGCGCTGATCCGCCAGTACGGCGTGGCGCTCGGTGACGAGGCGAAGGCCAAGGGAAAGAACTGCATCCTCGGCCCCTGCGTGGACATCGACCGCTTCCCGCTGGGCGGACGCAATTTCGAGAGCTTCGGCGAGGATCCGTTCCTGACCGCGAGCATGGCCGTGCCCTACATCGAGGGCGTCCAGAGCCAGGGAGTGATCGCCACGGTGAAGCACTTCGCCTGCAACGACCAGGAGTACGAACGAAACAACTACAACGTGCTGGTCGAC
>JAJXYI010000385.1 GCA_021780625.1 bacterium
TCACTATGCCCGCGAGCTGACGATGTTCACGCGGGCCGAGGCAATCTACCTCTACGACGAGAAGGAGACGCCCTACCTCGATCTCCAGATGTGGTATTCGGCCGTCAACTTCGGCTACGGCAACCCGCGCATCAACGAGGCCCTCAAGCGCCAGATCGACACGCTCCCGCAGCTCGCCTGCCAGTACCTGCACCGCGAGAAGATCCAGCTCGCCACCCGCCTCGCGCTCAAGGCCGAAGAGGCGTTCGGCCAGAAGGGCCGCATCCACTTCAACGTCGGCGGCGCCAGCGCCGTCGAGGACGCCTGGAAGGTCGTCCGCAACCACACCGGCAAGAACATGGCCTTCGCCTTCATGGGCGGCTACCACGGCCGCACCCTCGGCGCCACGTCCATCACGTCCAGCTACCGCTACCGCGAGCGCTTCGGCCATTTCGGCGACCGCGCCAACTTCATCCCCTACCCGTACTGCTTCCGCTGCCCCTACGGGAAAAACCGCGAGACCTGCGAGCTCTACTGCCTCAAGCAGTTCGAGCGCCTCTTCGAGACCGAGTACTACGGCGTCGTCAACAAGTCCGGCAAGGCCGAGTTCGGCGCCTTCTTCGTCGAAGCCATCCAGGGCACCGGCGGCTACGTCGTCCCGCCCGAGGGCTATTTCCCCGGCCTCAAGAAGATCCTCGACGCCCACGGCATCCTGCTCGTCGACGACGAGATCCAGATGGGCTTCTACCGCACCGGAAAATTCTTCGCCCTGCAGCACTTCGGCGTCTCGCCCGACGTCGCCGTCTTCGGCAAGGCCCTGACCAACGGCATGAACCCCATCTCCGCCATCTGGGCGCGCGAGGAGCTCATCAACCCCAAGGTCTTCCCCCCCGGCTCCACCCACTCCACCTTCTCCTCAAACTCCCTCGGCACCGCCGTCGCCCTGGAGACCATGAAGCTCATGGAGGAAGAGGGCTTCGAGCAGCGTGTGATGGCCCGCGGCGCCTATTTCCTCAACCGCCTGCGCGACCTCAAGAAACGGTATCCGCAGATCGGCGACGTCGACGGCCTCGGCCTCGCCCTGCGCATGGAGATGTGCAAGCGCGACGGCTTCACGCCCAACCGCGAGCTCACCGACGCGATCATGAACATCGGCCTGAGCGGATCCCTCGACGCGGGCGGCAAGCGCATGGGCCTCATTCTCGACGTCGGCGGCTACTACAAGAACGTCTTCACGCTCGCCCCCTCTCTCTACATCACCGAGGAGGAAATCGACCGCGCCCTCGACCTGTTCGAACAGGCCCTCAAGCGCGGCATCGCCGAGACGGAATAGGACCAGAGGTCAGTAATCAGAAGACAGAGGTCAGATTTCTGAAGTCGGAGATCGGAGGTCGGGTTTGACGTCTGGCCTCTGATCATCGGCCAACGGTGCCTGTCCGTCTGCTAGCCGCTGCCAGCCACTCGCACGCTTCGAGAGTCAGAAGTCCGACACTGACCTCTGGCTAGCCGCCCCTGCCTTCTGTCCTCTGACTTCCGACCTCTGACCACTGACCTCTGGCTTCTGGCCTCCGACCTCTGACCTCGGGCCTCTGGCAGCGAAGCGCAGCGCCTATTGGCCCTTCTTCGCGGTCCAGGTCACGAGGTAGGCGACGATGTCCTTCACGCACCGGATGTGCTCGATGTCGCTGTCGGCGATCTTGAGGTTGAAGGCCTCCTCGAGCTCGAACATGAGCTCCACCGCCCCGAACGAGTCGACGCCGAGGTCTTCAGCCAGACGGGTGTCGGGCGTGATCTTGGAGGGTTCGGTGCCGAATTTCTTTGCGAGAATGTCGACGACCTTCTGCTCGATTTCCTGGGGAGTCATGGCGCTTAAGAGGCTTCTGCAAACACGAGAGACGCATTGCAGTTTCCAAAACCAAACGAATTGGACAACACCGTTCGCACGCGCATCTCGCGGCTGTGGTCCGGCACGTAGTCGAGGTCGCAGGCCGGATCAGGCACGCGGAGATTGATCGTTGGCGGGACGATCTGGTGCATGAGGGTCTTCACGCACACCACCGCCTCGATTGCACCCGCCGCGCCGAGGGAGTGGCCGATCATTGATTTCGTGGACGACACGGGAATGCGTTTCGCCTCATCCCCGAACACCGCCTTGATCGCGCGCGTCTCCGCCGCGTCGTTCGCCTGGGTCGAGGTCGCGTGGGCGTTGATGTAGTCCACACGGGTCAGGCCGGCATCCTTGATCGCCGCAGCCATGACGCGCGCCGCGTCGCCGCCCTCGGGGTCCGGCATTACCATGTGGTGCGCCCCCGAGTTGCTCGCATAGCCCACGACTTCCGCCAGGATCTTTGCACCGCGACGGATCGCATACTCGCGCTCCTCGAGGATCAGCACCGCGCCGCCCTCCGCCATCACGAAGCCCTCGCGGGTCAGGTCGAAGGGACGCGAAGCGCGCGTGGGCTCGTCGTTGGTCTTGGACAACACGCGCAGGGCGCAATACGCGCCGAAATTGAACCGTGTCATCGGCGCCTCCGCACCACCCGTCAGGCAGGCGTCGATCTCGCCGTATTGGATCTTTCGGAACGCCTCTCCGATTGCATGCGCGGCCGAGGCGCAGGCGGTCGAAATCACCATGTTGGGTCCGCGAAGTCCGTACCGGATGCCCATCTGGCTCGCCACCGCATTCGGGGTGATCCGCGGCACCGCGAGGGGATTGAGGCGATGCGCCCCCTTGTCGAAGCCCTGGATAAGCTGCTCCTCGTGAAAAAAGGCACCGCCAAAACCAGAGCCCATGATCACCCCAATGCGATCCCGATCCGCCTGCTCGAGCTTCAAGCCGCTGTCCTGAAGCGCGAACTCCGCGCTCACGAGCCCGAGATGCACAAACCGGTCCACCCTCCGGGCGACTTCAGCCGGCATGTAGCGGGCGGGTTCAAGTCCGCGCACAATTCCTCCGACTTTTGACGGAAAATCATCCGTTTCAAAGGTATCGATAAGGGAGACGCCCGATCGGCCCTCCAAATTTGCACGCCAGAACTCGTCGACGCCAATGCCATTGCAGGCGACGACTCCAAGTCCTGTGACCACTACGCGACGTTTGTTCATGCAAGAGGATGACCGGATTCCTCCTCCCGCCGGGCGGCGAAAGGTCGGGATTTCCCTGAGGGCTCTAGACGGGAGGCACCAAGGCTACAAGGAGGATCGTTAAATTGCGTAGTTCCTTCTCAGAAGAAGGACTTCCACCACGGCAACATCTTGCCTAGAACAGACGCCGCTCCACCCGACCCGGACGACCTGGGGATTTCTCCTCAAGTCCCTTCGCCGGGGGCCGATTCAAGCCGATACGTCGAGTGATGCCACCCCGCATGAAATCAGATCACGACCTCGCGATCCACCGCTGGACCAGTCGCTGGTTATTCCCCTCCTCCTACACCGCCAAACTCGTCGCCGTTGCCGCCCTGGTCGGCGCACTGCCGACGATCGCCGTCGCGCTCGCCTCCGCCAGCGCGATTCCCGGCTCCTCCCACCCCGCATTGCTCGCCCTGGCCGGACTCATCGTCGGCCTCATCGTCGCCGCGTGGTGGATCCGGGGACTCACCGCCCCACTCCGTGCCGCGCTCGACCAACTCTCATCGTCGAACGACCCCGCCCCGGCGCAGGGTTCACCCGATGTCGCCGGGCGCCTGATACAGACCGCCGAAGCCACCCGCGCGCGGCTCGACCGGCTTGAGCGTCTCCGCGAACGCCTCACCACCAGCATCGCCCACGATTTCCGCGGCCCGCTCACCGGCATCAGCCTCACCTCCGAGCTCCTCCTGACCGACCCGTCCATTGGCATCGAAAGCCGGCCGCTCATCGACAACATCAAACGCACGACCGACGGCCAGCTCCGCCAGGTGCGCCACCTGCTCGAAGCTTTCCTCGACGACACCCGCGAGGCGAAGATCGTCCCGAAGGCCATTCCGCTCCCCTTCCTCTGGCTGGAAGTGCACGACACCCTCGGCGTCGCCGCCCTGCAGCGTCAGATCGCGCTGGAACTCATGCCCACGGACATCGCCGTGCTCGGCGACTCCCAGCGCCTCGCGCAGGTGCTCAACAACCTCGTTGCGAACGCCATCAAGGCCACGCCGCCGAAGGGCCGCGTGATCGTGTCCGCCTCCTCGAAGAACGGCATCTGCGAAATCCACGTCAAGGACACCGGCTGCGGTCTGGATCCCTCCGTCTATCTTCCGCTGCTCAAGCTGCGCAACAGCGACCTGAGCGACGCCCAGAAGAAGAAACTCGGCCTCGGTCTCCGCATGAGC
>JAJXYI010000117.1 GCA_021780625.1 bacterium
AATGCCCGCCCGACTTCGCCGAGCGTTGCAGGCAGATCTGGGCCAGCACGCTCGTCGCGACAGCGAGAAACGGATAGGTGAAGCGAGCCATCATCCGCGCTCCGAGATGAGATAGTGGGGCCGGCGCTTGCTCTCCATGAGCACGCGTCCGAGGTACTCGCCGAGCAGGCCGATCGAAAGCAGCTGGATGCCGCCGAGGAACAGCACGCTGATCAGCAGGGAGGTCCAGCCCGAGATCGTGTTGCGGTTGAACAGGTGCATCGCGACCGCGTAGAGCGCGTACAGTCCTGAGAGACCGGATACGGCGCAGCCGGCCAGGGAGGCCATCCGCAGTGGTTTCGTGCTGAACGAGAGCACACCGTCCGACGCCAGCCGGAGCATTTTCGAGAAGGTGTATTTCGAGGAGCCGGAGTGCCGCGTCCCCACGCGGTAGGGCAGGGCCGCCTGTCGGAATCCCATCCAGTGGATCATGCCGCGCAGGAACAGGCCGCTCTCCGGGATCTGCCTGACCGCCTCCACGACCTTCCGGTCCAGCAGCCGGAAGTCGGCGGCGCCGGGGTCGAGATCGAGATCGGACAGGGCGTTGAATGCGCGGTAAAACAGCCGGGATGTCGCCCGCTTGAACACACCCACCTCGACCGTGTCCTGCCGCAGCGTGTACACGATCTCGGCCCCCTGTTCCCAGAGCGAGAGCAACTGCGGAAGGAGTTCCGGCGGATGCTGGAGATCCGCGTCCATCGAGATCACCGCGGCGCCCCGTGCCTCATCCAGCCCGGCCTTCAGCGCGGCCTGGTGTCCGAAGTTCCTCGAAAACGAAAGGTACCCCACGCGGGGGTCCTCCTGGGCGAGCCGCTTGAGCGCCCCGAGCGTCCCGTCGCGGCTTCCATCGTCCACGAATAGCATCTTCCACGAATACCGGCCCAGAGGGTCGAGCGTCGCTGCCACGCGGTCGCGCAGCACCGCGACGTTCCCCTCCTCGTTGTACGCGGGGACCACGATGGTGATTTGCTTCTGCGACGTGGCTGACAGATCGGTCATTGCGGATAGCTCTTTGCCCTCAGCAGGCTGGGCCAGGGGTTCGCACCCAGTTCGGAGTCCGACGGAGGGTTTGAAAAGAGAATTCGGTACAGCCGCGAGAATGCCCGCGGCGGCGGCTCCGATTTTGGCGCCGGCATCGGGTGGAGCGTCAGGCCATGAAGGATGATGGGCGCGTCGGTCCGCGTCAGGGAACCATCCCGAAATCCGAAATGCAGGAACGTGTCGTCCGCGACCAGCGGCTGCCGGTTCGCGTCGAAACCCGGCGGCGTGTCCAGCAGGAATCGGCTTCCCTGTCGTTTCCATCCCAGATCTTTCCAGATGCCAAACACCGTGGGGGCTGCACCGGTCTTCGTCTGCTTCTCCCAGTCTTGCCACACCGTCGGCGCAATCAGGCTCCTCGTGCCCATGAGCGCGTCGAACACCATCCAGTTGCCCGGGAAACCGATCGTATCGAACGACCCCTTGGGCGCCTTGTTCACATCGACGAGAATCGTGGTCCCAGGGTGCCATTCTCCGCTTGTCGCCACGATGGTCGTCCAAAACTGCCTCTGCGCTCGCCAGCTCGCGACGTAGTCGGTGATTTGCACCTGAATGCCCGTGCTGACCAGCAATCCGACGTAGATCGCTGCGGCACATACGGCCGGTTTCTCGATCGGCCGCACCCGCATCACGATCCATTCGGCCAGTACTGCGAGCACCAGGCAGGCGCTGACCGATGCCGGAGCGTTGAAACCGGACAGCCGCCCGATATTCACCACGGGTGGGTAATTTTCCGGGAGTATGGCAATGACATATCCCAGTCCGAAGCAGATGAGTCCTCCGGCCAGCGCCCATCCGAGGACATCCCCGGTGCGATTGGCGGCGGAGCGGGCAGGGCGTACGCGCAAGCCTGTCCAAATCACGATGGCAGACCCGATCGCGATCATGCACCATTGAAGCAGGTTGGAGTGGATCAGAGCGTCCCACGGCCGTTCGGCCATGGCCAGCAATGCCGTCCTCGGGCCGATCAGGCAGGCCGTCACCATGCGGCGAATGGCGTCCGCCGGCGCTCCGAACACAGCGGTGGAACGCGCGTCCCCCGCCAGTTTTCGGGCCACCATGAGCGCTGCCGGGAGCAGCGCGCAGACGACCCAGTGCGAGGCGAATTTTCGCCAGTTGAAGCGCTGGCCTTCCGCCAGGAGGAACGGGGCCACCAGGAAGGGCAGGAAGAAGTGCTCGTAGGTGAGCAGGCACCCGCAGGCAAGGATGTAGGCGGGGATGCGCCAGCCATTGACGTACAGAAGGATTGCCGAGAGCACCATCGCGAGATTCACGAGTTCGAATCCCCGAAGCATCAGGATGGCCTTGGATGTGTCCGATGGATACAGGAGGAACACGCATGCCGCCGCAAATGCGATCCAATGCCGCACCGTTCTGCGCGCCAGCCTGTAAAAAAGATACCCGTTGATGGTATTCAGGAACAGGCCCAGCCCATAGGCCGGAATCAGGGAGTCGAACTGGGCGGTCGCATACGTGATGATGTAAGTGATGCTGAAACCTAGGGGCCTGAACTGTGGCCACGAGTGCCACGCGTCCGCCAGATAGGCTTTGAAGGTCGCCCAGTTCCACAGGTACGGCCCCACCGTGAAATAGTAGTCGTCCTCGTAGAGTCCGAAATGCCTCGCAAAGAGGTACAGCCCGATGAACGCCACGACCATCAGGCCGACAAAGATGCCGAGCTCGGTCTTGAATCGGTTGGGCTGGACCTTGGTCGCGGGATTGTGTTCGGGCGGCATCAGGGGAGTGGGTGGCTGGGTGAAGTAGGCTAAATACAGCCCGTCCGATGCTACGCAATCACGGGCTTGCGCGGCCCTGCTCGCCCTGCTCGTTGGGTCGACCTCTTTTGAATCGCGTCATCGTTGCCCGTTATTCAGGACTGTGCGCGTGACGGTGCCTCTGAACCAGCTTGCCGCCTCTCATCTGGAAAAAATCCGCGTCTTCTTCGACGCCGATCCGGGGCCGACCGCGGCCGCGCTGTCGTATCGGCGCCGGCTCGCACATTACCTGCGTCTGATGATCCCGGCCGGATCCCGCGTGCTGGAGATTGGCTGCGGCGCTGGACATCTTCTGGCCGAACTGCGTGGGTGCGAGATCACCGGGGTCGATGTGTCGCCCTCCCAGGTCGAACGGGCCCGGAGCCGGCTGCCCGGCGGCGAGTTCCTTGTGCAGGCAGGTGAGCAGCTCCATCTCCCAGGCCGCACGTTCGACGTCGTCATCCTTTCCGACACGATCAACTATGCGGCCGACGCCCAGGCCATGCTCGAGCGTATCCTGTCGGTGAGCACGCCCGACACGCGCTTGGTGCTGAATTTCCAATCCAACCTCTGGCGGCCGCTGCTCCGTCTGAGCCGCTGGACCGGGTTGAGCAGGCCCACGCCCGAAAGCAATTGGTTTTCGACCGACGACGTCTGCAACCTATTGAATCTCGCCGGATGGGAAACCGTGCGCCACGACCACCGGCTCCTGATTCCAGTCGGCCTGTGGGGTATGGAGCGCGCCATCAATCGCGGCCTCGCGCCGCTCCTGCCCTGGCTGTGCCTCACCGATTTCATCGTTGCGAGGCCCCGTGCTTCTGCATGCCGACCAGGCGTGTCCGCGAAATCAGTGTCGGTGGTGATCCCCGCACGCAACGAGGCGGGTAACATCGAGGCCGCGGTGCTTCGCACTCCGGACATGGGCGCATGGACCGAGCTGATCTTCGTGGAGGGGCACTCGCGCGACGACACCTGGGCCGAAATCCAGCGCGTGAAGGCGGCCTATCCGTCGAGACGCATCAAGGCCCTGCGGCAGACCGGCCGAGGGAAGGGCAACGCCGTGCGCGAGGGTTTCGCCGCCGCCGAAGGGGACATTCTCGTGATCCTGGACGCTGACCTTACGATGCCGCCCGAGGAACTGCCGAAGTTCTACGCAGTACTGGCGGACAACCGCGCCGAATTCGCGAACGGCGTACGGCTGGTCTACCCGATGGAGGAGCGTGCCATGCAGTTCCTGAATCTTTGCGCCAACAAGTTTTTCGGGCTGCTGTTCACCTGGCTCCTGGGGCAGGCCCTGAAGGACACTCTCTGCGGTACCAAGGTGCTGTCGCGGGCCAACTACGACAAGATAGCCGCGAATCGCGCCTATTTCGGCGATTTCGACCCGTTCGGCGATTTCGATCTGCTCTTCGGCGCAGGACGCATGAACCTGAAAATGGCCGATGTTCCGAT
>JAJXYI010000565.1 GCA_021780625.1 bacterium
GCCGTCGTCGTAGGGCGAGTTGACGAAGCAGTTCGAGACCCGGACGTTCTTGCAGCAGTCGATGTCCATGCCATCGCGGTTGGTGTCGATCTTGAGGTTGTCGATGGTGAGGTTGTCAGCGGCGGTTGCGAGGATGCCGAAGTGGCCGCCGTGCAGGATGGTGAAGTCGCGGAGGATGACGTTGCGGCAGTCTTTCAGGGCTATGGACTTGTTTCCGACGCCGGCGGGGAGGGCGTCGTGGGCGCTGGGCCAGCCGAAGGGGCCGGGATGGAAGGGTCCGGTGACGCCGGGGGTGACGTCGGTGCGTTTGGGCCAGGCGTGGTGGGGGCCGGGTGGGACGTCCTTGCGACCGAAGCCGCGGCTAAGCCCCTCGCCGTCGATCATGCCGGGTCCGGTGATTGAGACGTCGTGGACGTTTTCGCCCCAGATGAGGCTGTTGTGCCAGTGGGTGTGTCCGAAATCCTGGTACTCGTTGGAGGGGTTGGGTTCGGGGGCGTCGTAGCCGCCGGGGGCGCCGACGGGGGGCGGGTCGGCGGCGAGGATGCGGGCGCCGTGGTCGAGGTAGAGCCCGACGTTGCTGCGCAGGTGGATGGAGTAGCTGGCGTAGGTGCCCGCGGGGAAGACGACGGTGCCTCCGCCTGCGGCGGCCGCGGCGTCGATGGCCTGGTTGATGGCGGCGGTGTCGAGCGTGTGGCCGTCGCCCTTTGCGCCGAAGGAGCGGACGTCAAAGTTTTGGGTGGCGGGGGCGGCGTGGAGGACGGCGAGGGCTCCGGCCAGGGCGAGGCCGAGTCGGAGCGGGTGGCGGAGTTTCAGGAGCAAGGGGTTCATGGGGAGGCCACACTTTCCCCGGCGGGCGGCGCCGTGCAAGCCCGCCGACCTGTTCAACGGCGTGCGCAGCGTCGGACCGTCCGATACCGTCGGCACCGGCGCCGATTTGGCGTGAGCCCCGCGGAGTGAGCTGTCGGGATCGGCGCATGGAGCTTGGAGTGGACAGTTTTGTGGCGACGGGGCTGGATCCGGAGGGCGCGGGGCGTGCGGGCGACGCGGGGCGGGTGCGCGAGCTGCTCGAGCAGGCGGCGCTGGCCGACCAGGTCGGGCTCGACGTCTTCGGGGTGGGCGAGCATCACCGGCCGGACTACCTCTCGTCGTCGCCGGCGGTGCTGCTGGCCGCGATCGCGGCGCGGACCCGGAGGATCCGGCTGACGAGCGCGGTGACGGTGCTCAGCTCCGACGATCCGGTGCGCGTCTTCCAGCAGTTTGCGCTGCTCGACCTGGTGTCGGGTGGGCGGGCGGAGATCACGGTGGGCCGTGGGTCGTTCATCGAATCGTATCCGCTCTTTGGATTCGACCTGGACGACTACGACTCGCTGTTCACCGAGAAGCTGGAGCTTCTGCTCAAGGTGCGGGCCGCGCCGAAGGTGACGTGGTCGGGCCGGCACCGGGCGCCGATCGACGAGCGGGGCGTGTATCCGCGGCCGGTGCAGGATCCCCTTCCGGTGTGGATCGGGGTGGGCGGCACGCCCCAGTCGTTCGTCCGCGCGGGAGGCCTGGGCCTGCCGCTGATGGTTGCGATCATCGGCGGGCAGCCGGCGAAATTCCGGGGGCTGGTGGACCTCTATCGGGAGACCGGGCGGACGGCGGGGCACGAGCCGGGACGGCTGCGCGTCGGCGTGCACTCGATCGGGTTCGTCGCGGACACGCGGGAGGCGGCGCGGGAGCAGTTCTGGCCGGCCTTCGAGGATCTTTTCTCGCGGCTTGGGCGGGAGCGTGGCTGGCCGCCCACGACGCGCGCCCAGTTCGACGCGGCCTGCGGGCCGTCGGGCGCGATGGTGGTCGGCGATCCCGAGTCGGTCGCGGAAAAGATCCTCGCCGAGCACGCCGCGCTCGGCGGGCTGTCGCGGTTCACGGTCCTGCTCGACAACCGCCTGCTCACGCACCGCCAGATCCTGCGGGCGATCGAGCTGCTTGGCACGCGGGTGGCGCCGCTGGTCCGCCGCGAGGCGGGCGTCGCCTCCGCCTAGTCGCCTGCGCGCAGGGGGAGCCGGTACAGGACGTGGTGCCGGAGCGGGCTCCCAGGGTCGATCGCGGGATGGTCGAAGTCGCCCTCGCGGTCCCGAGTGAACCCGAGGCGCTCCATCAGGGCGCGCGAGGGCAGGTTGTGGATCGAGGTGAACGAGACCAGTTCCGGGAGCCGCAGCCGGTCCCGTGCGTAGGCCACGGACTTCCTCGCCGCGGCGAAAGCCACGCCGCGACCCCAGAACTTACGGCGCAGGCGCCAGCCGATTTCGACGCAGGGCATGAAAGGGGCGCTGAACGAGGGCTCCCACAGGCCGGTCAGGCCGGCGAAGCACCCCTCGAACTCCACCGCCCACAGGCCCCAGCCCCGCTGGGAGATCGCGGCGCGCAGACGATCGAAAGAGGCCCTGGACTCGGCTTCCGTCAGCGTCCTGGGAAAATAGCGCATCACCTCCGGATCCGAATTCATCTCCGCGAACGGGGCGAAGTCGGCCTCGGCCCAGTCCCGCAGCACGACTTCGGGAAGGGGGCGCGGTGGATTGGAATCGGGGAAGGGCATCGCAGGAAAGGCGCGGCGCCCCATCGCGCCAGCCGCGCCCGGCGGGTCAATCCCGGAATCGCGGAGCGGTCCTGAGCCTGATGCTGGAAAGGCATCACCCAGGGAAAAGGAAGTCATTCCGGCATCGGCGTCACGCTGGTATGCTCGGCCCATGAAGACAGCCAGAAAATCCTCCGTCGCTGAAATCCGGTCCCGTTTCGACCGGGATGTGGAACGTTTCTCGAGGCTCGAGACGGGGCAGGTGGCGACGATGGATGCCACGCTGTGCCTGGGCCTGGTTGCGGAGGCGGCGGTCGCCTCGACGCCTCGGGCGCCCCGCGTCCTCGACGTGGGTTGCGGCGCGGGCAATTTCTCCTTGAAGCTCCGGGAGCTGAGGCCGCAGGCCCGGTTCACGCTGGTGGACCTGAGCCGGCCGATGCTGGATCGGGCGGGCAAGCGGCTGGGGGCCTCGGTCGAGGAGGTGCGCCAGGGGGATGTGCGGAGGTTGGAGTTTGCGGATGCCCGCTTCGACGTCGTGCTCGCGGCGGCGGTCTTGCACCACCTGCGCACGCCGCGGGAGTGGCGCCGGTTGTTCGCTAGCGTGCACCGCTGGCTTAAGCCCGGCGGGGGATTCTGGATCTTCGACCTGGTGGCGCACGAAGACCGCGGCGTTGGCCGGTTGATGTGGGCCCGCTACCGGGCCTACCTGGAGGCCCTGGGGGGCGCGGAATATCGCGACCGCGTGCTTGCGGCGATCGAGCGCGAGGACACGCCGGCGCCGTTGACCTTCCAGCTGGACCTGCTGCGCGAGGCCGGATTTGCGCGCGTGGACGTGCTGCACAAGAACGCCTGCTTCGCCGCATTCGGCGGCGTCAAGGCGACGCGGAGCGCCACTCAGCGGTGCGCGGTGCCGAGGAGGAACTCCAGGTAGACGGGCGCCCGGTCGCGCCAGGAACGCTCGCTATGGTCGGCGCCCGGAAACTTGCGGGTGACCCAGTTGCGGCCCTCGACGTAGCCGGCCGAGCGCATGATTGCGTCGACCTGCTTCTGATACGGCTCGTAGCCGCGGTCGAGGGTACGGGTTCCGTAGTCGAAGTAGAGCCGGTGGGTGCGCGGGTCGGGAGGGCCGTGGCGGCGGAGGTACTTCACCGTCATGCCGTCCCCGACCGGCCAGTGCGTCGAGATGCAGGCCGCGCTCCCGAACACGTCCGGGTATTCGCAGATTGCGTACAACGAGATGAGCCCGCCGAGCGAGGAGCCGGCGACCATCGTGTCGGCGCGGTCGGGCAGGGTCCGGTAGGCGTGGTCGATGAAGGGCTTCAGTTCGTGCACGACGAAGGCGAGGTACGCGTCGGAGAGCGGGTGGAAGGGGTTGGCGTCAAAGCCGAGCATCCGCGCCTCGCGGCGCAGCTCCTGCTCGCCGGCGTTGTTGGTGCCCAGCACGAGGTCGAGAGCCTTGCGGGGAATGTATTCCTCTGCCCGCAGGCGCGTGTTTGCGATGCCGACGACGATCGCCTCGCGCACGCGGCCCTCCGCGATGAGCCGGGTCATCGCCTCGTCGATACCCCATTCAGCGTGGGAGAGCGACGCGGTGGGATCGAACAGGCACTGCCCGTCCTGCATGTAGAGCACTGGGTAGCGCCGGTCGGGGTGGCTCGCGTACGAGGGCGGGAGCCACACGAAGACGTCGCGTGGGGCGACCTTCGAGGATGGAAAGTCCGGGTACCGGAGAATCGTGCCCGTGGTGGCCGGAGTGCGGTAGGGGACAGGCGGCGGGACGGCCGGGGCGCCGGCTGCGCCGCGGACGAGCGCGGGGGCGAGCAGGATGGTGCCGAGGAGCAGGGTGGAGCGAAGGCGCAGGGACATGGTGACGTGGAAACCGGGGAAAGGGTGGGGTCCGCGCAGGGGAGGGTCGAGCGGAGGAGCCCCCACGAATCATCGAAGCGCAGGAGGAATCCTGAGCGCGGGCGACCTTCGCGCTTGCCCGGCCGCCGGGCCGATCGCATGAAGGGTTCACCGGGCGGCTCGCAGCGCCGCCGTCGCAACCCCCTCCCCCGCCATGAAGCGAATCAGCCTCGCCACCCTGCTCCTGTGCGTCCTGCCCCTCCTGCGCGCCGCGCCTGCGCTGCCCCCCCGGGCCGCGGTGCTCGCGACGATGGAACGCGTCGCCGACTGGCAGCTCGCCCATCCCTACACGAAGGCGCCCGCGACCGACTGGATCAACGCCGCCTTCTACACGGGCCTCCTGGCAGTCGACCAGGTGTCGCCAAGCCCCCGATACCGGGAGGCGCTTCGCGGGATCGCGGAGCGGACGGGCTGGGAGCCGGGGCCGCGGACCTACCATGCGGACGACCTCTGCGTGGGTCAGGCCTACCTGGGACTGTATTCGCGATACCACGACCCGCGCATGATCGCGCCGCTTCGCGCGCGTCTGGACTTTATCCTCGCGCACCCGAAGTCCGGCTCGCTCGCGTATGCGGAGCACCATCTCGACCTGTGGTCGCAGCGCTGGTCGTGGTGCGACGCGCTGTTCATGGCGCCGCCGGTGTGGACGCGCATGTCGGAGGTGACGGGGGATCCACGCTACCGCCTGTTCATGGAGTCGGAGTGGAAGGTGACGACCGATTATCTCTACGACCGGGAGGCGCACCTCTATTACCGCGACAGCCGGTTTTTCGACCGCCGCGAGCCGAATGGAGCGAAGGTCTTCTGGTCGCGCGGGAACGGCTGGGTGATCGCGGGCATCACGCGGGTGCTCGAGGCGCTCCCAGCGGACGATCCGGCGAGGCCGGGCTTCGAGCGGCAGTTTCGCGAGATGGCGGCGGCGGTGCTGGCGGCGCAGCAGCCCGACGGCATGTGGCGGACGAGCCTGCTCGATCCCCGCGACTACACCGAGAAGGAGAGCAGCGGCACGGGATTTTACTGTTACGCCCTCGCCTGGGGCGTGAACCACGGACTGCTGGACCGCGGGGTGACGCTGCCCGCCGTCGAACGCGCGTGGCAGGCGCTCGAGGCCTGCGTGAAACCGGATGGAAAACTCACGCGGGTGCAGACGGTGGCGGGTTCGCCCACGCCGTTTGATCCCGACTCGACCATGCCGTACGGGGTGGGCGCCTTCCTGCTGGCGGGGCGCCAGGTGTACGCGCTGGCGCGCTGAGCCGGCCTCAGTCGCCGCGCTCGGCGGAGAGGGCTCCGCCGCCGGACTGGCGGTGTTTGCCGCGCAGCAGCAGCGAGAGCCGGTCGACCAGGCTGTCGAGCTCGGTGGTGTTGCCGGAGAGCTGCTGCCCGGCGCTGGCGAGTTCCTCGGCGCTTGCGGCGAGCTCCGTGATCTTGGATTCAATCGAGTGGGTGGCGGACGATATCTGCTCGAGGCCCCGGCGCTGTTCCTCGTCGCGCTGGAGGATCTCGGCAACCATCTGGGAGGAGCGCCGCGAGCCCTGTTCCATCGCCTTGAGCGAGGCCGAGGTCTTGTCGGAGAGTCGCGTGCCATTCGTGATCGCGTGCTGGCTACGGGTGATGAACTCCTCATTGCCCTTGGCGGTGCGGGCGGAGCCCTCGGCGAGGGTCTTGACCTCCGAGGCCACCACGGCGAAGCCGGCGCCGGCCTCGCCCGCGCGCGCGGCCTCGATGGCCGCGTTGAGGGCGAGCAGGTTGGTCTGCATGGCGAGGTCCTGGATGGAGTTGATGACCTTCTGGGTCTCGACGTTGGCCTGGGCGATCTCGGCGATGGCGCCGCTCATCTGGGTCATGACGGAGACCGACTGCTCGGCGTGGCTTTGGTTGGATTTCTCCTGCTGGAGGATGCTGTCGAGGTATTCGTTCCTGGACTTCGACATCGCGGTGATTTCCTCGACGGTGGCGGACATCTGCTCGATGCCGGCGGCCTGTTCGGAGGCGAGGGTGGAGAGCTGGGAGCTGGTCTCGGCGAGGTTGCGCGAGGCGCCGATGATGTTGTTCACGCCCTGCTCGAGGGTTTCGATGCCGCTGCGCAGCGTGCGGGTGATGTTGAAGTAGAACAGCACGCAGACGGCGGCGAAGAGCGCGCCGAAGCCGACGACCACGGAGATCAGCGTGACGAGGCTGCCGTGGCGCTGGGCGATGCGTGCCGCGGTGATTCCGGCCAGGCGCGCGCGCAGGGCGTCGATGGCCTGCTGGGTGCGGGCGATGCGGGTGGTGTCGAGTTCGCGGCTGAGCTCGGGCGTATAGAGCTTGTGGATATCATTGTTTCGCCAGTTGGCCCTGAGCCAGTCGCGGGCGTGTTCGCTGAGCGGGAAGGACTCGATGGAGAGGTCCCGCTTCATGATCGCGCGTTCGTCGTCGGTCGCGAGCGCCCAGGCATTGTCGTAAGCCTGCTGCTCGCGGTCCCACAGCGACCGCAGCCAGGCGAGCTCGTCGCCCTGGAGGCCGTTGGGGCAGGCGCCGGGCTTGATGTAGTAGTAGGTGAGCGTGCACTCGCGTTCGGAGGTCGCCTGGAAGGTGAGCAGCTCAGCCTGCAGGATGATGCTGCGCGCGAGTTCCGCGTCGTCGGTCGCGCGGGCGGTGACCATAAGCGTGGAGTTGAACGACTCCACCAGGCCCGTGTAAGCCTTCTCCTTGATGTAGTCCCAGAGGGTCTGCTCAAGGTAGCGGTCGGGGAGGGCGGGCTTGTAGCGCGCCAGCTGCGCCTGGTAGTAGGGGTCGTCGGTGATGGACGGATCGAGGTCCTTGCCCACGGAGGTCACGGCGGCGCGCCACAATTTCAGCTGGGTGGACTGCGCGAAGGCGTCCTCGATCTTGGCGCGGGTGACGGGGTCGAGTCCGACCTTGTCGACTCGAGCCCACTCGGCGCGGGCCTCGTCGAGCATCGCATCGGTCCGTGCGGCGGCGGTGGTGTACAGCTTGAGCGAGTCGGGAAGTTTGGCCTCGGTGTGGTTCACGTGGGTGAAGAGCACGTCCCACATGCCGGCGTTGGTCTCCTGCTCGAGGCTTCCTCCGATGGCGGAGAACTTGTTGGCCAGAGTCACGAGGTCGCGCACCCGCGAGAGCTGCCTGTAGTCGCGGTAGGTCCGGGCGATGAACACGGAGGCGAGCGCGACGATGACGACGAAGGACGGGATGGTGAGGATCGCCAGCTGCGTGCGCAGCGGGAGTTGAGTGAGTCGCTTGATCATGGGGCGGGGGGGCGGTCGTCCGGGTCTCGTAGGGAGCGAAACGCCGAGGCGCACCGGGGGTTCACGGAGCCAGTCTCAGGGGGCCTTCAGCCTGTGGCCCGCGGTCGGGGGTTCAATTCAAAACGGCCGGGGTGTTGTGCTCAAAATACGACTACACACCGGCGTGGGTGGCGCAGCCTCTCATGATTGAATGGATTCGCGTGCGGCGGCGCGCGGGCGCGCGCGCCGGGTTCAAGATGCTGGGGACGAGGCCGTAAAACGGCCCGGGGCGGCCGTCGGAGCCTCCCGGGAGGGTAAGCTCTCGCTTGATTTCACGATAAACGGCCGCTTCGGTACCGGCACCCCGCCATGAAGCGTCTCCTTGCCTTCCTGCTGCTCGCGGTGAGCGCGGCCTGCGCCGCCGCCCGCGCCGACTCAATCGCCTCGGTTCCCTACGCCTGGCGCAACGTGCGCATCGGAGGCGGCGGGTTCGTGACCGGCATCGTGTTTCATCCCAAGCAGCCCGGCCTGGTGTATGTGCGTACCGACGTGGGCGGCGCGTACCGCTGGGATGCCGGTCTGCACCGCTGGGTGCCGCTCACGGACTGGATCGGGATGGCGGATGTGAACCTCATGGGCATCGAGAGCCTCGCGGTGGATCCGTCGGATCCGCGACGCGTCTATCTCGCGGCGGGGACGTACACGAATCCCAGGGTGGGCGACGGCGCGATCCTGTGTTCGTCGGACGAAGGCCGGACATTCCGGCGCGTGAACATGCCGTTCAAGATGGGGGGCAACGAGGCGGGCCGTGGCAACGGCGAGCGCCTGGCGGTGGATCCAAACCAGGGCTCGATCCTGCTTTTCGGTTCGCGAACGGCCGGCCTCTGGCGCAGTGCGGATCACGGCGCGACGTGGAGCCGGGTGAGCGGATTTCCGGCGGTGGCAACCTCGCCCGCGGCCTCGATCAGCTTCGGACCCTGGACCCAGCCGTTGGGCATCGACCTGGTGGTCTTTGATGGGCGCAGCGGACACCCGGGCGCGGCGACGCCGGTGATCTATGCGGGAGTCTCGACGCGGGAGACCTGCCTGTTCCGGTCGACCAACGGCGGGGAGACCTGGGCTCCGGTGCCGGGGCAGCCCGTCGGCCTGCGGCCGACGCGCGCGGCGCTGTCGAGCAACGGGATTCTGTATCTGACTTATGGTGACGACCCGGGTCCGAACACGATGCACGACGGCGCGGTCTGGGCGCTCGATACGGCGACCGGGGCCTGGCGCGACATCACGCCCGTCCGGCCCGGCCGGGGCGAGCTCTCGGGGTTCGGCTACGGCGCGGTGACGGTGGACCGTTCCGATCCGAGCCACCTGCTCGTGTCGACGTTCTGCCGCTACGAGCCCCACGACGAGATTTTCGAGACGCGCGACGGTGGTCGGAGCTGGCTGCCGGTGCTGGCGGGCTCGGCCTGGAATTATTCCGGGGCTCCCTGGACCCGCGGGATGAAGGTTCACTGGATGGCGGACGTGGAGATCGATCCCTTCGATTCCTCGCACGCGCTGTTCACCACGGGCTACGGCGTGCTTGCGACGCACAACCTCGGCGCGAAGGCCGGGCATGGCGGGCCGGTCGTGTGGTCTTTCGACGACAAGGGGCTGGAGGAGACCGTGCCGCTGGGCCTGATCAGTCCGCCCGAAGGCGCGCACCTGCTCAGCGCGCTGGGCGACATCGACGGATTCCGTCACGACGACCTGGACCGCGCGGGCCTGCAGTTCGCCCCGCCGCCCCGGCTTGCGAACACCGAGTCGATCGCGTTTGCCGGTCTGAAGCCCCTGACGGTCGTGCGCTGCGGCACGATGTGGAAGCGCGACAGCGGCGTGCGCGCCGCGGTGTCATTCGATGGAGGAGCGACCTGGAAGCCGTTCGCCTCGGAGCCCGCCGGCTCGGCCGGTGCGGGAACGATCGACGTGACTGCGGATGGACGAGTGATTTTCTGGACGCCGAGGGGACTGCCGCCTCCGGGCCGGACGGGACTGCCGCCGTGGATGGCCCCTCCCATGCGGCCGCAGCGGACGACGGACTTCGGCGTCACCTGGAAGACGTGCGGGGATCTTCCGGCGGGCGTGCGCGTGATTGCCGACAAGGTCGACCCGAAGCGACTCTACGCCTTCGATCCCGCCTCGGGTCGTGTTTTTGCGAGCGAGGATGCGGGGCTGACGTTCGTCGTGCGCTCGGAGGGGTTGCCGCGTGTGGAGCACGGGGCTCAGTGGACGGGCGGGCCTGCCGGGTATCCAGGCGTGCTCCACGCGGTGCCCGGTCGTGCGGGCGAGCTGTGGCTGGCGAGCCGGGCAGGCGGTCTTTGGCGTTCGGACGATGGCGGACGGCATTTCACGCATCTGGCGACGGTCGAGCAGGCGTATTCGCTTGGCTTCGGCAGAGCTGCGCCGGGCCGCACGCATCCCGCGCTCTACCTTGCGGGCGAGGTGGGCGGCCTGCAGGCGCTGTTCCGCTCCGACGACGCTGGGGCGACCTGGGTGCGCATCAACGACGACCGGCACCAGTACGGCTGGATCAGCCACGTGACGGGCGATCCGCGCGTGTATGGCCGCGTGTATTTCGGCACAGGCGGCCGCGGGGTGATCGTGGGCGATCCCCGCTGACCGCGACGCGCGCTGGCTCAGCCGACGACCTTGAACCACTCCTCGACCGGAAGCCGGGGCGGCTGGAAGGCGTTGACGTGGCTGTCCGCCTTGGGCCGGCCGAAGGCCAGGCCCGCGATGAACAGCGTGTCCTCGCTGCCCGGGATGTGCTTCCTGAGCAGGTCGGGGTAGGCCACCGCGCTGAACTGCGGGCAGGAGCCGAGGCCCAGCGAGACGAGCCCGAGCATCAGGTTGTCGAATACAAACCCGCAGTCCAGGAAGGTGCCGTACGAGTAGGCGGACTCCTGGGTCCCGATGAAGAAGACGTGCGGCGCGCCGAAGAACCGGAAGTTCTCCCGGTCGTGCTGGCGGCGCTTCTCCTTGTCCTCGCGGGCGATGCCCTTGTGCTGGAAAATTCCATACCCGACGGCGCGCGCCCGGGCCATCCAAGTGTCCGGGAGCGGGTCGGGCGAGTAGCGGTAGGCGGGCTTCGGCGCGCGGCCCGCGTCGAACGCGGCGAGGTAGTCGGCCACGAGCGCCTCCAGGGCCGTGCCCTGCACCAGGTACAGCCGCCAGGGCTGCGTGTTCTTGGAGCTCGGCGCGTGGCCTGCCGCCTCCACAACCTGACGGATCGTGTCCGCCGGGACGAGTTCGGGCTCGAACTCGCGGATGGAGCGCCGCGCGTGCATGGATTCGAGGGCTGAGAGCATGATGCTTTTTTCCCTGAGCCCGGGCCCAGGGCCTGTCGAGGGCAATTACCACGCATCTCTTGTCGGTTCCCTCCTTGCTTCCCCGGGGCGTCGGCGGCTAGATCGTCGCGCATGAGACGCCTCCTGTTCCTGGCCGCGGCCGTCGCCTTCGCCGCGGCTCCGGCCATCGCCGCGGAAAGCTTCACGCGGTCGCTCAGCGCCGACGAGTTTCACCGGGCCGGACTGGACAAGCTCAGCCCTGCCGAGCGGACCTTCCTGGACGGACTCATTCAGCGCCGGCTTTCGGGCGGAGACGCGGCCCGGGCGCCAGTCTCTCCAGAGCCCGCCGGACGCCGCGCGGTCGTGGTCGTCAGTTCCGGCACGCGGGTGGTCGAGTCGGCGGTCGAGAGCCGGATTGACGGCAAGTTCACGGGCTGGGACGGGCGCACCGTGTTTCACCTTCAGAACGGCCAGCGCTGGCAGGTCGCCAACGCCGACGACGAGTACTGGAATCCGGCGGTCATGAACCCCCGCGTGCGCATCGTCGCCTCGTCGTTCGGCGGATACTGGATGACCGTGGAGGGGCTCAACCTGCGCGTGCGGGTGAAGCCCCTGCCGTGACGCGGCGCGCCCGTGCGAAATTTTGAAACTCTGCGCGGTGTCGGGGGGTTATCCCTCGCATGTCCACGCTTGAGTCGTTCCAGCACGATCTGAGGGTTGCAATCCGGGGCTTGATCCGGGATCGCGGGTTCACCGCCGCGGCCCTGTTCACCTTTGCGCTCTGTCTTGGCGCGAACGTGGCCCTCTTTGCGGTCGTCAATGCGGTCATCCTCCGCCCGCTTCCCTATCCGCAGCCCAGCCAGCTCGTCACGGTGTACAACTCCTATCCGAAGGCGGGCGTAGAGAAGGCGGGCGTGTCCGTGCCCTATTATCTCGCGCGGCGCGACGGCGTGGATGCCTTTGCGGAGGCGGCGGCCTACCGGAGCGGGGGCGAGACGGTGGGTGAGGCAGGCTCGCCCGACCGCGTGGAGTCGATGAATGTGACCCCCTCGTTCTTCAAGGTCCTGGGCGTGGCGCCGCAGCTGGGTCGGACCTTCGACGAGAGCGAGGGCGTGTACGGCAAGAACAACGTCGTGGTCCTGAGCGACAGCTTCTGGCACCAGAAATTCGCGGGCGACCCGAAGGCGATCGGCAGGACGCTGCATTTCGGCGGCGGCCAGGTCTGCACGATCATCGGCGTGATGCCCCCGGGCTTCCAGTTCGACAACTCGCACGCGAAGGTCTGGCTGCCGCTGTGCTTCTCGGACGACGAGAAGAAAATGGACAATCTCCATTCGAACAACATGGCGATGGTCGCTCGGTTGCGGCCGGGTTTCTCGATCGCGCAGGCGCAGGCCCAGGTGGACGCGCTCAACACGCGCATCGAGGAAAAGGATCCGTTCGCCAAATACGTGTTGGATGCCGGCTTCAGCGCGCGCGTCGTGGACCTTCACGCCGACCAGATCCAGACGGCCAAGCCGGTGCTCGTGCTGCTTCAGGCTGGCGTGCTCTGCCTGCTGGCGATCGGCACGGTCAATCTCGCGAATCTGTTCCTGGTGCGGGCGATCGGGCGCACGAAGGAGCTGTCGATCCGGCGCGTGCTCGGAGCGGACAGCCCGGCGCTCGCGCGCCAGCTGCTGACCGAGACGCTGCTGCTGTCGCTGGCAGGCGGCCTGGTGGGACTCGCGCTTGGCTGGGCGGCGCTGCATTCCGTCGAGGGCTTTGGACTTGATCGGTTGCCGCACGCGGGGGCCTTCGGCCTTGACCGGACGGTCTGCCTGGCCGCGCTGGCTGGCTCGCTGGTGGTCGGCCTCCTGCTGGCGCTGCCCGTGCTCTGGCACAGCCTCCGCGGAAATCTCGCCGCGTCGCTTTCGGTCGAGAGCCGTGGCGGCACCACCACGCGTGCGACGCACCGGCTCCGCCACGGGCTCATCATTGCGCAGTTCTCGCTCGCGTTCGTGCTGCTCGCGGGTGCGGGCATGCTTGGCCTGAGCTTCAGCCGGGTCACTGCCGTGCGCCCCGGCTTCGAGGCCGACCACCTGCTGACCGGCGATGTCCCGCTGCCCTGGGGCAATTACAAGAAGGACGAGCAGCGCCTTGCGTTTGTGCAGCGCCTCCAGCAGGAGCTGCACACGATTCCGGGCGTCACCTACGCGGGATTCACCACGATGATGCCCTTCACGCCCGGAGGCAGCCAGAACGCGATTTTCGTGGAGGGACACGCGATGGCGCCGGGCGAGACGCTGCACGCGCATTATTTCTCGGGTGTCGCGGGGGATTTCTTCCAGGCGCTGCACATCCCTTTGATCGAGGGGCGTTATCTCACGACCGAGGATTCGACGCGTGCGACGCATGCCTGCGTGGTGGACGAGAAGGTGGCGCGCTTTTACTGGCCGCACGGCAGTGCGCTGGGGCATCGGCTCTTCAACGGGCCCCCGACCGACGAGAACAAGAAGGCGTTCACGATCGTGGGGGTGGTCGGTACGATCAAGCAGCACGACCTTGCCGAGACGCAGGCCATGGGTTCGGTGTACGTGCCGTTCGTCGACTATGCCGGCCTCGAGGTGGCGGTGGTGCTCCGCACCGCGCAGGCGCCGCAGGCGGCCGCGTCCGCGCTGCGCGCCGCGGTGTTGCGCGTGGATCCGCAGCTTCCCGTGGAGGACCTGAAGACGATGGATGCGCGCATCGACGACAGCCTGCAGATGCGGCGCGCGCCCTTCGTGCTCGCGTGCATCTTCGCGGGTGTGGCGCTGGCGCTGGCGACGGTCGGCCTCTACGGCGTGCTGGCCTACTCGGTCGCCCAGCGGCGGCGCGAGATCGGCATCCGCCTCGCGCTGGGTGCGGTACCCGGGGCCATCCGCTCGCAGTTCCTGTGGCTGGGCGTGAAGCTGGCGGCGGCCGGCATGGTGATCGGAGGCGTGGGCGCCTGGCTGGGGGGACGCGCGATGACCAAGGTGCTCTTTGAGGTCGGTGCGCTCAATCCGCCGATCCTCGGGGCCACGGCCGGCGTGCTGGCTCTGGTTGCGATCACGGCGTGTTACTGGCCCGCGGCGATCGCGGCGCGCGTGCCGCCCATGGAAGCGCTGCGGGGCGACTGACGCCGGCCGGCCTCTCCGGATTGCCATCGGGGCGACTGACGCGGGCCTGTCCCCCGGATTGCCATCGGCCCCCCGGGGTGCCTAGAATCAGCTGAGCGTTAGTCCAGCTCGCATCCATGAAGATCGAATCCTACATCCGCATCATTGCCGGCTCCATGGTCCTCCTCAGCGTCCTCCTGGCGTACGTGGTGAATCCGTGGTGGCTGTTGCTTGCCGTGTTGGTGGGTCTGAACCTGATCCAGTCCGCGTTCACGGGTTTCTGTCCCGCGGAGATGCTTCTTCGCAGGCTCGGCGTTGGCAGGACCGGGGAGACGCCTCACGTGCCGGCCCAACCCGGTGTCTGAATACCAGCGGCCCTTGACGACGACGGCTTTCAGGCGCCGCCCGGGCGACGGCCCGGAGGCGGCGTGGGCCGCTGCTGCGGTATCCAGTCGGGAAGCACACAGCGCGGCGAGAGCCGCGTGCGGTAGCTGGCGAAATCCGCGAACACCCGCGCCACCGCGGGCTCGTCGGGTTTGTGGCACTCGAGGCAGGCACCCACCAGCAGGATGCGCCGCTGCTCGGCCAGGGAGAACGGCCGGGCCGTGGGCCGTGTCGCCCGCGCCGCCTCCGGCTCGCGCAGGAATCCGATCCAGGCGTCCTGCGGCAGTCCGTCGCGCGGGTCGATCGGAAGCTCGGGAGTGAAGGTCCAATGCCCGACCGCGCCCGTGTGCTCATAGGCGAGGCGACCCCGTCCGTAGCCCAGCGCGACGGGGTTGTCGTGACAGGAGCGGCAGTCGCGGGCCTGCGTGGTGGTGGTGTGCGGCCACACCGGAGCATACAGGCGGACCAGGTTGCTGCGGCCCCTGCCCTGGTCGAGGGTCATGACCATGCCGGGCGCGAAGGTTCCGATCCGGCCCGGCGGCTTGGCGTCGCTGATGACGCCGAGAACGGGAGGTTCCGCGAGGGCAGGGCCGCCGGTCTCGATCCAGGCGCCCTTCACGAGGCGTTCGTCGAGGTGGTCCCAGGCGCGGCCCTTGGGGTCGAAGCGGGTGTGGCACTGGATGCATTGCGGTGCCCAGGCCGTGTGGCAGGCCGCGCAGTCCAGCCGCGCGTGGGCGCCGTTCATGCCCGTGCAGACGGCCGCCGCGGGTTTCGGATGCAGCACCCGGCCCGTGGAGCGCGCGACCAGGCGCAGGCTCCCGTCTGGGTCGACCGTAAGGTTGGAGTACCAGCCCTTCCCCGAGTCGGTCTGCACGAATCGCGCGCCGGAGGGCTCGAGGTGCTCGATGCGCACGAGGGCCTGCGTTTCGGAGTCGAGGTCGTCGAGGGTGCCGGTCTTCGGCGGGGAGACCCGGTGGCAGTCGCGACAGGCGATGACGACCGCGTCCTCCCCGTGCGCATGGGCCTGGCCGTCGCCCATGACCTCCCGGGCGAGGTGGCAATCCGTGCATGATATGCCGGCCTTGAAATGGACATCGGCGGCGCAGTGCTCCATCACGCGTCCGTCCTCGAGAATCCGATACCGCGTTGCGGCGTCGGGCTGGGCGGCGGCGAGTTCCGGGGTGAGCTCGGTCTCGTTCCAGCCCTCGTAATTGGTGGAGATGCGGCCCGAGCGGCTGTGGCAGCCGAAGCAGGCGAGCGTGGCGAGGTGATGCGAGATGTCGGGGTGGTGGAGGGGAGGCTCGGCCTGCCGGCCCGGGGCTGGACGGCGTCCGCGGGCGGCCAGGTCCCGGAGCGCCGCGGCGTCGTACACGAGGTGGCAGGCGGAACAACCGCCGCCGCGGGAGCTTTCGGTGACTGGGCCCGGCTCGGTCTTGTTGCGGGTCAGGTGGCAGGAGGCGCAGAGCTGGCGCAGGTGGGTGTCGGCGGGCGAGTGCCCGAGCTCCTCCACGCGCCGGAGGGCGTCGAGGTCCGTGCTTTCGCCGAAAGCCACCTTGTCGACGGCGATGACCCCGCTCATCGCGGACATGGGGGAGGCGCGCAGGCGGTCGTCGAAGCCGCCGTGGCAGCCGGAGTTCGCGCAGGTCCGGTTGACGATGTCGAGGTTGCCGGGCACGAGGGTCATTCCCTTGTGGGCCGCGGCCGCGTCGGTTGCGGCCGGGTTGCCGAGGTGGCAGGAGTAACAGCCGATGACGTGCGGATCGTGGCCCGGCGCGAAGCCGGTCATGGTGCCGTGGCAGTCCAGGCAGTGCTCGTTGGGCACGAGGGCGAGCGCCCGGCCCGCGAGGACGAACGCGGCGAGCAGGAGGGCGGCGGCGGTATTGATCCGCCGCCGGGCAGGGGGGCCCGCGTATCCACGAAACGCGTTCATCGTGTGGCGACACTTGCCCAAGGCGGCCCAGTCGTCCATGCCGCAATGGGGCCTTGGCTACAGGAAAAGCAGCTGCAGGCTTTGGAAGCTGGGCGTCCGCGCGGCGGCGAGATCGCGGATGAAGGCGAGGGCCTCCTCGTACTCCCGCACTCGGCGGGGCGTCGCGCGGCGGTCGGGCGGCAGCAGGGCGGGCCGCAGGTTGGTGATGAGCAGGGTCGACTCGCGGTAAGGGCTGAGGCGCTTGATGCCCTCCATGAGCTCGGCGCGGGCGAAAAGCGGCGTGGCCGAGGTGGAGGTGCGCGAGGCGTCCCAGTGGAAGAAGCCGTGCGCGGGCATCGCCTTGAAGCACTCGGCGAGCAGGCGCGCCGCTGCGGCATTGAATGCCTCGTCATAGCGCGCCGCGTACTCGGGGTGCTCGCGCATCTGCGCCTCGAGCTCGGAGAGGCTGAACGCGATCGCGTCGCGGATCTGCCCCGCCAGGTAGAGGTCGTGCCCCGTCACCTGGGCAAACAGGGCGTTGATGAAGTGGAGCCGCCTGAGCTCGTCGGTGCCTGGCGTGGGCATGGTTCGCGGCGGGTCGATCAGAGGTTCTTCATCCCCTTGATCTCGTCGACGAACTCGGTCACGTCGCGGAACTCCTTGTACACGCTGGCGAAACGCACGTAGGCAACCTGGTCGATCTTGCGCAGGCGTTCCATGACGGCGTCGCCGATGGCGCGGGAGGGGATTTCGCCCTCGAAGTGGGCCTCGAGCACGTCGAGCACATCGTCGACGAGCATGGTGAGCTGCTCCGCGTCGACGGGACGCTTGTGGCAGGCGCTGCGGATTGAGCGCATGAGC
>JAJXYI010000162.1 GCA_021780625.1 bacterium
AGATAAAGTTTTCCCGCGGTCGGTCGAATAAAACTTACGTCTTTCTCGAGACCTCATGTCCATCCCTGCCGAATCGCTTCCCCTCATCGAAGATACCCTGAATCGTCTGGCGGCGGAGTCTATCCTGGCTCAAGTAGGCCGGGATGAAGGCCTTATACCGGCTTATAGTCTCCTTGGAGAGCTTCTCGAGCAGGCATCCACGCAGCCGGAAGTGAGCGAGCCTGCGCGGGCGCTCAGGGATTACCTGGAGAAGCGCCTCGACAATGCGATGCCCTTTGACGAGCCCGGCCTGGCGGGGCTGCGGAAGTTGGTGGACTGGTTGAGCAAGATGATGGGAGCACTCCGCACGGGCGGAGGGTTGGCGCCGCTCGTGCTCGATTTTGCCGCTTCCGCCGCCAAGCCCGCCCCGACTTCTGGCAAGGCCGTGACCGTTGCGCTGGATCCGTCGGTCGACGTGGTGCTCGACCTGAATCTCGAGGAAAACCGTGAGCTGTTGTCGGAGTTCCGCTCCGAGGCGCTCGATCATCTCGTGCAGATCGAGGCGGCGCTGCTGACCCTGGATGAGACTCCCGACGACAAGGACGCGCTCAACTCGATCTTTCGATCGTTCCACACGATCAAGGGTGTCTCGGGTTTCCTTCAGCTGAAGCCGATGCACGTGCTGACGCACGAGGTGGAGTCGCTTCTTGATCTGGCTCGCAACGGCGAGCTGCGGCTCAATCCGACCATCATCACCGCGATCCTCCAGAGCCGCGACGCGGTTCAGGCGATGGTGAATCAGATGTCAGTCGCCCTCGACAAGGGGCAGTTGCCGGAGGAAGTGGTCCCGGTCAGTCATCTCATCCAGCAGGTCAAAATGCTGGCGGCAAATCCGGAATCCTCAACCGAGGCGGCGGGTGGGACCCAGGCGGCGCATGCCGAGCCGCCACCTGTTTCGCCGAAGGCCGCGCCGGCCCAAACCAAGGCCGAACCGCCGCCCGCCGCCGCGTCGGCAGCCAAGGAAGCGGTTCCTGTGGATACTCCCATTTTCATGCCCCAGGGCGTCGCCGACGAGGTGAAGTCCGAGGCGCACGCGGTCGTTGCCCAGGCGAAGCCCGCAGCCAGCGCGAAGATCACGCAGTCCGCGGCGGTCGGCAGTTCGAGTACGGTCCGGGTGAATACCGAGAAACTCGACACGCTCATGGACGTCGTCGGCGAGCTGGTGATCGTCCAAAGCCAGCTTGTGGAGTCCGCCCGCGCGTCGTCCGAAGAGGGCTCGGCGATGCAGCGCAACGTGGCCCAGCTGGGCCGCATCACCAAGGAACTCCAGCACACCGCGATGTCCCTGCGCATGGTGCCGGTGAAGCCAACCTTCCAGAAGATGGAGCGTCTCGCCCGCGATCTGGCGCGGGACTTCGGCAAGAAGGTGCATTTCGTGTCGATCGGCGAGGAGACCGAGGTCGACCGCACGGTCGTCGAGGAGATCGGCGACCCGCTGGTTCACATGGTCCGCAATTCCCTGGACCACGGGCTTGAGCCCGCCGTTGAACGCATGGAAAAGGGCAAGCCCGAGATGGGGCGGCTCGAGCTCAAGGCCTACCACCAGGGCAGCAACATTATCATCGAGCTCACCGACGACGGACGCGGCATCGATCCCGACAAGATCCTCGCGAAGGCCCTGAAGCTGAACCTCGCGTCGCCAAACCAGCAATACGCGCGCGAGGAGATCCTCAATTTCATCTTCCTGCCGGGATTCTCGACCGCGGAGAAGGTCACCGCGGTGTCCGGCCGCGGCGTGGGAATGGACGTGGTCCGCCGGAACATCGAGAAGCTCCGCGGCAAGGTTGAGATCGAGAGCGAGGTCGGCAAGGGCACGGTCTTCCGCATCAAGCTTCCTCTGACGATGGCGATCATCGACGGCCTGGTGGTCCGGGTCGGAAACGACCGATTCATCCTCCCGAGCACCTCCGTGCAGATGGCCCTGCGGCCCGCGCGGGAGGCTTTCGCGACCGTGCACGGGCGCGGCGAGGTCATCGACCATCGTGGCCGTATCCTGCCGCTGCACCGGCTCCACCGCCGGTTCGGAATCCCCGATGCGGTCGAGACGCCCTGGGAGGGCATCGTGGTCATCATCGAGAACAACGACCGGGTCGCGGCCCTGCTTGTCGATGAGATGGTCAGCAAGCAGGAGGTCGTCATCAAGACGCTCGGGGCCTTCCTGCACGGCCTCGCGGGTGTCGCGGGCGGCGCGATCTTGGGTGATGGAAGCATCGCCCTGATCCTGGACCCAGCCTCTCTTCTCACGGCGGCCTAGGCGGCATTCAGGCTTTGAAACGCGAGCCACGGCCGGCATCATCGCAATCCAGGTTTTCCCAAACGCCCCATGCCGAACTTTCCCACGCTCGACCAGGTCTGCGACAGTGCCCTTCGCCTGCCGTGTTCGCCGACGCTGATTCCCCGGCTTGTGGCGGTGCTCGAGGATGTGAATGCCTCGTCGCAGGACGTGGAGACGATCATCCGCATGGACACGGCGCTGGCGGGGTCGACGCTGCGGCTCGCGAACTCCGCCTACTTCGCCTCGGGCGGTCAGCGGGTCGACTCACTGGGCGAGGCGATCATGCGCCTCGGCTCGCGCGAAATCTACCGCCTGGCCGCACTGTCCCTCGCAGGGCGCTGGATGGCCCAGCCGGTGCAGGGGTTCAAGTGGGAGCCGGGCGACTTCTGCCGCCGGTCGCTGGTGTCCGCGGTGGCGGCTGAGTTCCTTGCGGAGCAGTCGGGCCGGGCCGATCCGGCCGTGGCGTACACCGCCGCGCTCATCCACGAGATCGGCAAGCTCGCGATCGCGTATTCGTGCGGTGAACACCTGGGCGAGGTTCGGATGAAGTGCGAGAAGGAGTCGATCTCCTGGAACCGCGCCGAGCAGGCGATTTTTGGATACAACTACGCCTCGGTCGGCGCCGAGATGCTGCGGCGGTGGAATTTTCCCCGCAACCTGGTGGCCATCGCGGAATTCCAGCCGCCGACGATGGACATGCCCGAGGATCTCCTGCCGCTCGCGGTGCACGTGCACGCCGGCAAGTTCCTGGGAGTCACCCTTGGCGCGGGAGCGGCCGAGGACGGGTTCCTCTTCGAGTTCAATTCGAACATCCTCGTCGAGTGGGGCTTCACGCCCGAGGTGCTCGAGATCGCGATGCCCGACGTGCTCACGCGGGCGACCAAGCTGCTTGGCGAAAAGCTGCTGCGCGGCGCGCTCACGTTCTGAACGGTCGGACCGGCGTCAGAACTCCGTCCACTCGCCCGGCTTCAGCGGGCGCACGCGGTGCCCGCGTTCGGAGGCGCGCCTCTCGAAGTCGTGGGCGTCCTGCATGATCGGCGGCCAGGTGTTGTAATGCATCGGAATCGCGAGCGCGGGCTGGAGAAAGTCGAGCGCATCGAGGGCGTCGTCGGGCCCCATCGTGAACGTGTCGCCGATGGGAATCATTGCCAGGTCGAGCCCGCCGCGCCCGATGAGCTGCATGTCCAGGAACAGTGCGGTGTCGCCGGCGTGATAGATTCGCCGGCCCTCGATCTCCAGGAGGATGCCGCAGGGGCTCCCCATGTAGATCGGCCCGCCCGGTCCCTCGAAACTCGAGCTGTGGTGGGCAAGGGTGAGCTTGATCCGACCGAAGGGAAGACGGCAGGCGCCGCCCGGGTTGAGGCCGATGGTTTTCAGGCCGCGCGCGGCAAAGTACTCGGTGATTTCGAAATTCGAGACGATCTGGGCCCCATGCGCGCGGGCAAACGGCTCGGCGTCGCTGCTGTGGTCGTCGTGTCCGTGCGACACCAGGATGTAGTCGCAGGGAAGGGTTGCGATATCGAGGCCCTGCGGTGCCGCGGGATTCTGCCGGACGAAGGGATCGAAGATGAACCGCTTGCCGGCGGCCTCCAGGTAGAAGCAGGAATGTCCGAGGTAACGAATGCGCATGGCGGCAGTGGGGAGGCGGGGACTCCGGCGCAAGACTGCGCCGGAGCGAAACGGAAGGCACGGGCGAGGGGTGCGCCCGGGGGCGGCGCTCAGGCCGCGACGATCGTGATGCTCTGGACTTCCACGCGTTCGGAGGGCGTGCTGCGCTCGCGACCGCCGGCATTGGTCACCGGGACGCTTGCGATGGCCTCGAGCACGTCGTCACCAGCCACGAGCTGGCCGAATGCGGTGTACTGGCCGTCGAGGAAGCTGGCGTCGCCGTGGCAGATGAAGAACTGGCAGCCGGCGGAGTCGGGATGCTGGGAGCGCGCCATGGAGATCACGCCGCGCTGG
>JAJXYI010000369.1 GCA_021780625.1 bacterium
AATCGTTGCCGTAGCGCGCCGATTGATAATCTTGCAGACTCATCAACATCAAGGAGTGGCCTGCAAGCGGGTAATTGATCGCGGTGAAGTAGGGGTTCATGTTCATCTGCGCCCGCGCCAGGCCCGACAGCGTCGCCCACAGGACGCCGGCGAGGAGGAGTCCTTTGCAGTGCGAGGTCGTCATGATTTCACCTACGTGAACCTACGCTGTTGCGTTCCGCAGTTGCAGCGCATGGTCGACCTCCATAGTTGCCGGGCACATCGGGGGTCGTTGGCATGATCACTGTCCTCTCGGGGACGGCGAGGCCCGGTACGTGCGTTCCTGACACCGATTTCGACAACCACGTCGATGTCGCGCCTCGCCACGTCGAACTCGTCGGTCGTGTCCGAGCCGAACGCGGCCAGCCGTCGCACGCGGCGGCGCCGTGCGATCGCGCGGAGCTGGTCTGCGTTCTCACCGATCAGGTTTGTCATCGCGCCTGGTCTCGCCGGAAGCATATCACCACGGGACGACTCGGAGCGGCCGAGGCTCCATCAGGATCAGTACCAGGTCCGGCGAAGTTGACGGAGTAGGAGTCGCCCGGCAGGTCGCCGGCCAGAACCCCGAGGTGCCACGCACGCCGAGAGCCTTGGTCGGCCACCCGACCTGTGCCGCGCTGTCGCGCTCGGCCGTGAGACGCCGGCAAACGCAGGAAGCCAAGCCGAGGTTTGAGCGCGCCGCGTCCGGATGGCTCTTGCCGGACCTCGAGATCGGCTGCGCACGCGGTGAGGTACCGGGATTAAGGATCGGCGTTTGTCAACTTCGCCGGACCTGGCACCTTTCGCCAGCGGTTGCAGGGCCATGCCTCACGCCGCAGGCCGGTGGTCGTTGAGGTCCACCGGCAGACTGCGGTCGTCGGCGCCCGCTGGGGCGACGTGCGCGTGGATCCTGTGCCGGAGCCTTCCGAGGCTAGAGGCTGTGATGGTTATCCCGCTACCGGTGGATCATCGACGGAGTGACCAACGACCTGAGGACTGTCACGATGCATAGGTAGCGGCCGTCCGCGAGGCCGGCCCGTTGTTCGAGCGTACGGAACCTGGTAGTCTCAGAACCGACCTCAAGGACCATTCGAGATCCGGAGGTCACCGGAGGCGCCGATGACCCCCCCCCGCTGGCAGCCGACCTGGACGTACCTCCTTATTAGCGCGGTCGTGTTGACCGCGCCCCTCCTCGCGAGACAGGCGATCGCCCAGGCGCCGGCGCCGCCGTACTCGATCGTCTTGAGCGACGAAGGTGCGGGTTTGTTCTGTATTCCTCAGTCGGGGGACGCGGCCAGCAAGGAGGCCGCAATGGCCCTATGTCTGGACTGGCTCGAATCAGGCGCCGGCAAGCAGGCGTTGCACAACGCGATCTTGCAGGCATGCCAGCCGCAAGGCTCGAATGCGACGCTCTGCGACGCTTACCTCGAGCAGCAGCTCGGGGAGGGGGTCGACTATATCGAGCAATACACGCCGCAACAGGTCGTCTCCTCGGGTGACCCGCTGGCGGGCGGGACACTCGCGTTTCTGGCGACTCCGGCCAGCACCACGCTCACGGGCGCCGCGTTCCAGGGAAGCACCTACGCGAACGGGGTGGGCACGGCGCTGATCCACCTCAACGTGGCCCCGACGGTCCCCGGCTACAACATCGTCTACAGCACCACGTCAAGCCCCCTCACCAGCTTCCAGGGATCGGACGGAAACACCTACCCGGTCTATGCGATCCTCTACGGTGGACTTCCGCCCCCGATTCCGGCTGTGAGGGTAACGGGGCTGGCGATGCTCTCGCTCGCCCTACTGCTCGTCGGGGTCCTCGCGATCACGAGGCGCCCGTAGAACGTCTGCAGCAGCGGTGAGCCGCGCCAGGCACGCCGATGATCGGTACCTGGTCCGGCGAAGTTGACAAAGTAGGAGTCGCCTGGCAGCTCGGCGGCAAGAACCCCGAGGTGCCACGCACGCCGAGAGCCTTGGTCGGTTACCCGATTCGTGCCGCCCTGTCGCGCTCGTGAGACGGCGGCGAGCGGGGAGCGCAGCGGACGTTTGAACGCGCCGCGGCCGGATGGCTCTTGCCAGACCTCGCGATCGGCTGCGCACGCGCTGAGGTACCGAGATTGAGGATCGGCGTTTGTCAACTTCGCCGGGCCGGGCTCCTATCACTAGTCTTCCGCGAAGTAATCGGAATCGACTCGCTTCACAGGGTAGGTGGCGACCGTGCTCGTCCCGATGTCAAAGTCGATCATATGATGCGCCAAGCCGCGTCCATCGATCAGGATGACCTTTTGCTCGATCCGCTCCGCGTAAGCGAGAGCGTCGTCCGAGAAGCGGCCTGTGGTGATGAAGACTCCCTTCCTCGCACGCTTTCCGCTGAGGGCGCCCACGAACTTCTGAATCTCCGGACGTCCGACAGTTCCCTCCCAGCGCTTGGCCTGGAGGTAAACCACATCGAGGCCCAGACGATCTTCCTTGATGATCCCGTCTACACCTTCATCACCTGTCTGGCCGATTGACTTCCCGGCGTCCGCGATTGACCCGCCGTAGCCCATCGCAACCATGAGGTCAACGACCAGACGCTCGAAGAACGCGGGTGAGTTGTCCTTTACGCGAGCCAGGAGCTCACTGGCAAGCTCGGTCCGCATACTCTGGTGGGCTCGTTGGAGAACCTCCTCAGGGGTCGCAGCCGGCTCAGTGGGCGGCTCCCCTCCTGGCTCAGGGTGGGTTTCCCGACCGGCGGTATGAAACTCGACGAACTCCGGAAACTGGCTGAGTACCTTGATGTCGATCCGCTCGTGCCCTTGGGCTAGTAGCTCCTTGCCTCTTTCGGTGATCCGGAAGATCGCACGCCTGGGGGCGGAGAGGACCTTGGCCTGAAGGAAGTAGCTCTTGGCCCATGCGACACGATTGTCGAATTTGCTCTGGGTGCCGCTCGGGAGTCGTTCCGCGAGGTCTTCCGGTGATAGCGCCATCGTCCCGGCGATGCGTTCTCGGGCCTCCGCGATCGAGTGTTCCTGCCCATCCGCGGCAAGATCAAGAAGTGGTTTGAAGAACGACTGAAAATCCGGGACAGCCATAGGACCTCCCTGGGGAACGGGTCGACGCTAGGTTACCCCGTCAGCCTCCGATACGAAATCCTGTGCGGCCGGGTCGCGGCGTCGGCGAGCTGCTGCTTACGCCAATCCTCGTACTCGGAGAAGTTGCGGGCGCAACGTCGTTGGGAGGTTTGCCACCTCCCACGAGAGTCGTTGGCCACGAAGTCGCTCGGGACACCCGGGCGCCTGCGTCGCGCCCCCGCAAACCCGCCCGCGCGGTCCCATCGAAGAACGTGGCCTTGGGGTCGCCCGCGAAAGCCAGGATGTGGGTCGCGATGCGGTCGAGGAACCAGCGGTCGTGGGAGATGACGATGGCGCAGCCGGCGAACTTATCCGACTCAGCGACCTTGTCCTCCTTCCCTTCTGCAAGGACAGAGTCGCACACCCAGCGCCTTGAGGATCTCGCGCATCGCGCGAGCCCGACAGGGACGCTGGCGCGTTCGCGTTGAAGCGCGTCAAACGGCACGGATATCCCCCAACACGGGGATGAGGTCCCCACGCAGCACGCGCGCGAGGAACGGATCCTTCCTCCGTTTCCGCGAGACCAGTTCCTTGGGTGTCAGCAGCGTGTAGCTGACCGGGCGGCCGAGTTGATCCTCGGCCGCGGAGATGGAGTCGTGGAGGGCGAGCGCGTCGGCCGAGCCGACGACGATCAGGTCGATATCGCTGCGGCCGGTGTCGGTGCCCGAAGCGACGGAGCCGTACACGGCCGCGGCCTCGATCCCACCCACGCGGTGGAGTGCCTCGCGGAGTGGGAGCGCAAGCCCGTCGCTCTTCAGGAGCAGGGCGCGCAGGTCGGCGAACAGGGGGTGTGCCGTTTCGACCCGAAAGAACACCTGTCTGCCGCGCCGGGTGCGCTCCACCAGGGCGATCTGCTCGAGGAGCGCGAGTTCGCGCTGGGCCGTCGCCAACGGGACGCCGGCGCGACGCGCGACCTCCCGCAGGTAGCACTCCTCCGAGGCGTTGAGGAGCAGGAACGCGAGGACCTTGACCCGCGCAGCCGGCATCAGCTTGGTGAGCATCGTCGTATACAATCCGCGGTCAATTGTACACAAAACGCTGTCAACCGGCGAAGCTGTTCTCACCTCGTCAGCTTCCGCTACGTGATCCGGAGCGGCCTCGTCGTGGCGTCGCCGAGCTACTGCGTGAGCCCGTCTCGGTGCTTGGGA
>JAJXYI010000094.1 GCA_021780625.1 bacterium
CAGGGCGATCGGGATGCCGACGGCAAGGACCGCGACCGGAACGAAGTAGCTGAGCGCGAGGATGGCCCCGACGTCGCCGGCCGCGGACCACAGCGCCGCCACGCGATGACCTCGAGACATCTAGCGATCCTCCCACTCGACGAACGTCATGGGCAGCGCATCGAGGACGATCATGACCCGCTGCACGCGTTCTTCCCGGAGGAGTGCGGCCGCAGCCGTGCGCGCGTCCTCGACCGTCGCGTACGCCAGCCAGGCGCCCGGGAGATTCGATGCGGAACCGCGTTTGACGGTCGTCACCAGCCGGTACTTCAACTCGCCCTCCCTGCCGCGATGGGCGCGGCCGTCGGTTCGACGGCTGCCGGCTCCCCATGCGCCGTCGGACCGGCCGACACCGCCCGGCCCCTGTCTTCCAGCCGCTTGAGCGTCCGCCGGATCCGCTCGAGTTCCCCCTGCATCGCGTCCCACAGGCCGAGCTCGTCGCCGGACATCCGGTGGTGGACGTGAATGAGCGTCGATGATTCCGTCCACAGGTCGTCCTGCAGACTCCTCAAGCGGGCTCGGTCAGCAGGTCCTGCTGGCTCAGCCGATACGGGTCGCAGCGTCCTGCCGTCGATTTCGTAGAAGCCGCCGGCACTGATTCTCATGACACGCATCTCCTGCCGGGTAGACGGGCCCTGATGGCAGTCTAGGGTGGTCGGGCAGGCTTCCGCTGTCACATATTGCACGCCCCGACCGCGCAGGGGACAGGGCCCGTTCAGCGGCAGGCGAAGGTCGCGGAATTGCTGAGGAAATGTTGGAGGCGCCGTCCGGATTTGAACCGGAGATGGAGGTTTTGCAGACCGAAAAAGGGGATCCGGACAAGCCCAAGTGAACCCGTCACTTGCGGGTTTTGCTCAGGTAATCGGCGTCCTTTCGCCCTTACGACGAAATACGAGAATTACGAGGTTTGCGCTCGCGATGGGGACAGTTTGGGGACAGTGGAGCGCTCTGCTGCGGCCAACTCACTTACTCGTGCCGATTCCGCCAGCAATCGATCGGTGGTAGAACCTGGCGGTTTGTGGTGGACCTGCCGGCGTGTCAGCCGGGACCGGGCTGGCGGAAGAAGGCCGGGTAGTCCAGCGGCCGTACACGCGCGGTGCCACCTCGATGGTGGCCCTCTCCAGTGCTTCACGACTCAGCCGAACGCCGTCGCCCTCAAGCCGATGTCAGGCTGCGGCGACGTTCACCGTAGTCGTTGGTCACCTACCGACCGGCCAGGGAAGTCTAGCGCTGCAATGCGGGCAGTCGATCGATTCGCCGACCGTGACCGTCTTGGCACAGGACGGACATCCAACCTTGACGCCAAACGGGAGGTTCACGTCCGTGGACGAGTACTTGTCGGAGGTCTTGGCGCCGCCTCGGGCGCTGCTGGCGGCGGCGAAAATGCAGACGATGTGCATCACTGCGCCGAGGGGGAAGAGGACAACGTAGAGGACCACAACAAGGACCAACCAAACGAGGCCCCAGCCGACCTGTCCCGCGTACATCTGGCCGGCACCTGGAATTATGAGGCTCAGGACGGCGGCCACGCCGGGGCTTGGGCCGGCTGCGGGAGCGAGGACGGCTGGCGGCTGAACTGGGCAAAGCGGGTCCACGCTGCGGTTGCAGAACCGACAGACGATGGCAGCCGCTTGGATCTCCTCCGCACAGAAAGGGCATCGCTTCAGTTGAGGCGCTGCGGTCGGAAGAACGTCGGGACCAGGCAGAGGCGCCTTGAGCGCCTCCGTCTTGGCATCGCAGGCGGTGCAGACTCTCGCGCCGGGTGGCGTGGGCTTGCCACAGAAAACATAGGCGCCGTCGCCGAGCGGTCGGGGTCTGAGGGCGTCGCCGTCACTCATGCCCATCCTCCCGTCTTCTATGCGAGCCTGTCCTGCCGCGGCTCGAACAGAGCGCCGGCGAAGTGGCTCGCGGTCTACCTCAGTTTGCCGTTTCCGCTAGCCGCCGGTGAATCGCGGCAATCGTTTCCTCGGGCAGCGGCGGCGGGAACCACTCCAAAGCGTCTGGCTCGGCCAGCCAGAATGTCACCAACTCTGCCATGTCCGGGGGTTCGGGGTCGTGAGCCGGACATTCGCGCAGGCCGGCCTCGACCGCTGCGCGGACTGCGGACGCGGCATAGCCGACGACGGCGCGGCGGAGGTCAGCGGCAGGCACGCGGAGAGTATAGCCGTAAGCGCGGGGGGGCCACCCCGAGGGTGGCCCTTGATGACCCCAGAGCGATCGGTCGGCTGAGCCTACCCGCGCTTCCGGCGCACAACTCGCACAGCCCCTACGAGCCCCGTCCCGAGGAGGAGCAGCGAGGCGGGTTCGGGAACGGGGTTGGAGACCGTCAAAGTGGTGATGCCGATCAAGTTGTCGGTCAGCGTGAAGTACTTGATGGTCGCGTCGTCCTCGAGGAAGCCAAGGAACTGGCCCGTCTGGTCTATACCCCCCGTTAGGAACGTCAGATTCATGCTCTCGATCAGATTCCAGGATGAATCCCACACGGCGATTGTGGTCGGGGTCGTGTGGCCGGGAACGTAGTTAATGAACCCGCCAACACCTGCCACGGGGGACGCGAGCGCGAAGGTCATCGTGTCACTCACGCCGTAGGAATCGAAGCCAGCGTTCAGCCCGGCCATGACCATCCCAAACCACATACCATTCGGCCCGTAGCCATACCCGCCGTTGTAGCCGAACACCGACCCACCGCTGTTGCCGACGTCGGCATTCGTCGAACTCCACGTAATTCCGGGACCGAAGGTCTGGGGACCGCCGCCGTGGTAGTTCACCACGGGCATCTGCACAATCGTGCCAGACAAGGAAGTGACGGGCGTTGCAACCGCATAGCTCGACGACAGAGCGATCACTAGCGCAGCAAGTAGTCCCAGACGGCTGTGTGAGTGCATTTCAGTTCTCCTGGGCACTGAAAAATGAACGACCAAGTCCGGCTCCCGGCAATGCAAACTATGGTCCAGCTTGTCCCGGAGAATCTCTTGAGGATTCGCCACATCAATAGCGAATAGGTGCCGTCAGGGGAGACTATTGTCCTGGAATTCCGTTAAGTTCGACGCACGCGAACGTCCAACGGAGACCGGGTAGATCGGTCTAACGAACTCCGCCGAGGCACATGGGCGTCACGTCGGCTGCCGAAGATCGCGCCTGTTGGATGAATCACCCAGCAATCGACCGGTGGTAGAACCCGGCGGTTTGTGGTCGACCTGCCAGTCTGCCAGCCAGGGCCAGGCCGGCGCAAGAAGGCGGGATAGCCGAGTGGCGGTCCAGTCAAAGCGCCACCGCGATGGCGGTCCTGTCTGCCGCGCTCCACGGCCGAGCCCGGAGCCGTCGGGGTGCACACCGTGGCCAGTCAGAACTACGTTCTCGCCGCCCGCAAACGGTGCATCGTCGCCACAAGGTGGTCTATCCCGTACTCGCTGAACTCCGCCGCAGTCCGCGACGAACCGTACCGAACATCTCGGGGTTATGGATACGCCGGGCAGGTTGATCGCCGAGTAGGGGGAATCATGCGAGTACTCCCCATGGCGTATGTCGATCGCCGGCAAATGCGCGATGCAGAAGTCCTCAGGCGTGTCTCGAGGATCCACGGTGAATGTCGTCACGCCATCCAGGTGCGATTCGCTGGGACGTTCTCGTCGGATTCGCTCAACCCTCTCATGGTTCTCCGCCGTGTCCGCCATCCACACCGGCGTCTTGGTCGGGAGTTCCCGAAGCCTCTCGCCGAGTGCCGGGTCCACGACCAGCCAGACCGAGTAATCTCCGGCTGTCCGTCGCGCCACCCCGTCGGTCGAAATACGTAAGACGACTGCACCGTCGATGTGATGCGTGCGGTATACGCGGGTAGAACGGAACGTCGGCGTTGACGACCTCGGGTGGTCCACGCCGAGGTTGGACATAGGGTCCACAGGGATGCGGGCCGCACAACTCCATTGCGGCACCTACCGACAGGAGCACGCTTCCCGTCATTCTCTGTACGAGAACCCTGCGGGTTAGCGTCGGAGAGGAAGCGCCGCTGACCTTCGCCGGGACTCCGCGCACGGCTGGCCCTCCCGATGATGCGCGCATTACCGCAGTCGGACGACGTCGGCGGAACGCTGACCGGCTGATAGCCTGATTGAAGAGGATTGGTGGCGGCGTCGACGGGTGTAGGCCGAACGTGGAAATGACTGGGCGACGCGCGGCCGCTCGCGGCCGAGAGTCAGGTTCGGCTGCAGATCGGAA
>JAJXYI010000106.1 GCA_021780625.1 bacterium
TTGGCGTACGGCAGAGTGGATTGGCGTAGCCGAGATTTGGAGACGTACCGAGCGAAAGCCGGGCTTCGTGGCGCGAGGGGCGCCGACTATGCCCGGCAGGCTTCTGCGCAGTTGTTCACTTGTATCCGGCGTGTCTTCAAAGCGGCGCAGCCAGGCATAGTCCGTTGCGAAGCGGGTTGGCGTACGGCAGAGTGGATTGGCGTAGCCGAGATTTGGAGACGTACCGAGCGAAAGCCGGGCTTCGTGGCGCGAGGGGCGCCGACTATGCCCGGCAGGCTTCTGCGCTGTAGTTCATTTGTATCCGGCTAGTCTTCAAGCGGCGCAGCCAGGCATAGTCCGTTGCGAAGCAACGACGAAGCCTGGTGGAGGTGCGGGGATTTGAACCCCGGTCCCCCTGGCCTTCACGAACCGCGTCTACCTGTGTAGTGCCACTTTTATCTCGCCCGCCTCATGCCATAGCACGCGCTCGATTCGGGCCAGCCCTCGGTTTGAAGTACGGCCCGCGCGTCGAGGGACTCCCAACGCGGGCTATTCCTGCTGTCGACGTTCGCTTCAGCTAGCAGGTGTCACTGGGCGAACGAGGCTGCACTTAGGCAGCCAGGGGCATCTCTTCGTAGTTGCCGTTTATTATGTTTTAGAAGGGAGATTTGCGAGCGTCCTCCTAAGCTCGACAGGCAACGGCACGCTCTAACCAAGGGTCGAATCCAGAACACCCCCATTTGACCAGAAGCGGGAAGCGTGGAGCGAGAATCGGGAACGATTCGTGCATCACACTGCTCGCGAGTGATTCCTTGGGGCGCTTGTGCGCGTTGGGAATCAAAGAACAGACTGACCACCGTAGGCGGTCACCCGCGTCTGGCAAGCCCGCGCTCGAAGAGCGGTCCCCGGATCGGGTCAAGGAACAGCAGGGGAATGGCTTGGGGACCCGATTCCCCGGGAGGCCGGCGCCGGGCCCTATCGTCCTTTCCGTGTCCTCCCCGACAAGCCACCGGCCACCCTCAGTGTGAAGGCGCCCTTGGCGAGGCTGCGGCCGTTCACCAGGACCTCGACCCCATGGCGGCCGGGGTAGTACCGGCGTGTGGTGACGGAGCGAATACGGTGGCGGATGACGATGCCGGCCGATTCTCCGGGAGCGAGGCTCCGGCGGGTGCCCTTGAAGACCTTGGGGCTGAGGTCGCCGTCGGACTTCATGTGGTGGATCGCATAGTCGATCACGAGCTTTGCCGCGCGCGCACCCGTGTTCGAGAGACTGAAGGCGAGCGAGAGTGTCTGGTCCACCGCCAGGGTTTTCGGCGAGACCTTGAAGGAGGACAGTTCGATGCCGTGACCGCCGTTGAAGCCGAGCAGGGCCAGGGCGGGAGGGAAGCCCGCCTTGACGAGACCGCGCAGGGCGTGGCTCACGAGCTTTCGCGTCGCGGCGTCGCCGGCCTTCAGCCAGCGCGCGGCGATTTCGACGGCGAGGTCGGGGTGGTCCTTGCTTATGTCGTTGAGATGGTTCGCCACGCTGCGGCGGACGAACTCGCTGGGATCGCGGTACAGGGCCTCAAGGATCGGGAGACAGGGGCTCGGATCGGCGACGAAGGACTGCAGCCGAATCCCCCACGGCAGGCGCGGGCGGGTGCCTTCGCTGGCGAGTCGGCGGACCTGCGGGCTGGGGTCGTGTATCCAGGTCGTGATGACCGCAAGGGCGCGATCGGGATCGCTGGCGATGAAGGGGCGGATCGCGAATTCGCCGGTGAAGCGCCGGGTCATCCTGTGCAGCGCGGCGAGCGAACGTTCGAGGTGGGGGAGTCCGCGGGAGGCGACGTAGTCGGTCATCGGCCAGACGGACATGCCAGCGAGGCCCAGGGGGCCGCTGCGGGGCGTCTCGAGGGAGTCTCCGGCCGGGTCGGGGGCGAGGGCACGCTCGAGGACGGCGACCGCGGTCGGGAAATCGCCAGGCAGTGCGTTTTCGAGCGCCGTGCGCACATGGGACACGCGAGCCTTCAGTTCGAGTGCGTCGAGGCCCCTAAGACAGTCGGCGACGAAGGATTTTTCGGGGAAGTCCGGCTGGACTCGGCGCAGATGGGCGGCCATCTCGCGGATGAGCATGGCGTTGACCAGGTTTTTGAAGGGTTCGGACACGCTCGTGACGCTAACCCCGGAAGGGGCCGGGGGGCGAGGCGGGACCTGGCGAACGTGGATGGGGCTCGGCCAAAGCAAAGCGCGTGGTGGAAGGTAAATCCACCACGCGCACGAAGGAGGGGCGTCGGCCGGGCGTCGGGAGCGCGGGGCCGTCGCTGCGGTCAGCGCTGCATCTTGGCGGCGATGAGGGTGCGGAGCGCCTCGCGGACGGGGACGGCGTCGATCTTTTCCAGGACCTCCTCGAAGAAGCCGGCGACGAGGAGCTCGTCGGCGAGCTTTTTCGGGATACCGCGGGACTGGAGGTAGAATTCCTGTTCGGGGTCGATGCGGCCGGAGGTGGCGCCGTGGGTGCAGCGCACGTCGTTGGCCTGGATCTCGAGACCCGGGAGGGAATTGGCCTCGGCGTCGTCACTGAGCATCAGGTTGCGATTGCTCTGATAAGCGTCGGTCTTCTGGGCGTCGGGCTCGACGATGATGAGCCCCGAGAAGATCGTGCGGGCCTGGTCGAGCAGGGCGTTCTTGTAGAGCAGATTGGAGCTGGTGTGCGGTGCCTGGTGAGTCTGAAGCGTGCGCTGGTCGTACTCCTGGCTTCCCTGCGCGATGGTGAGCGCGAGCATCTCGGAGTGGGCGCCGGGGCCCTGGAGGCGCGAATGCGACTCGTGGCGGGCCTGGCGTCCGCCGAGGTGCAGATTGAGGGAGAGGATGCGGGAGTCGCGCTGCGCGGTGATCGCGTTGTTTTGGAACGCGAGGGTTTCGGAGCTCCAGGCCTGGGCGGCGATGTAGGTGAGCTGGGCGCCGGGTCCGGCGAACAGGTCGTTGACGCCGGAGGCGAACTGGGGGGCGTCGGCCTCGAGGGAGGCGAAGACCTCGACGAGGGTGGCGCGGGCGTTCTCTTCGGCGACGACGAGGGTGTGCGGGAAGACCGCGGAGCCCTCTCCGGCGACGTGATGGAAAAGGGCGATGGGCTGTTCGATTTCGACGCCGGCTGGCACGTGGACGAAGACGCCGTCGCGGACGAGGGCGGTGTGCAGGGCGCGGAATTTCTCGGAGCCGAGATTGGTGTGCTGCTGATTCAGATACTTGCGCACGAGGTCGCCGTGTTTTTCGAGGGCGACGCGCAGGGGTTCGACGACGACGCCCCTGGGCAGGCCGGAGGTGTCGCGGCTGACGAGGATGTTGTTGGCGAACACGAAGCGTGCGGCGCAGTCGAAGCCGAGGCCGGCTCCCTCGTAGTCGCTGGGGCGGAAGGACGAGGCGGGCTCGAAACCGTCGAGCTTGAGCCCGGAGAGCGTGCTGAAACGCCAGAACTCGTCGCTGCGCGAGGGCATCGGCAGCGCGAGAAACTGGTTCCAGGCCTGCTTCTTGGCCTCGAGCCACCAGGCGGGGGCTCCGGAGAGCTGGCCGAGGTGGGCTGCGAAGAGCTCCGAGGTGAAGCGGCCGTGGGCGGATTCGGTTGAAAGAGGAATGGCGGACATGGTCTTAAGCGGAGGAATCGAGGAGCGGGAAACGAGGAGCGGGAATGGAAGGGCGGAAGACGGGCGCGGGAAGCGAGGATGTCTGCGGGCGGTGGAGTTGGATCGATAATCTCGATACTCGCTTCCCGCTTCTTTGGTGCTCAGCCGACGGAGCCTTCCATTTCGAGGTCGATGAGGCGCTTGAGCTCGACGGAGTACTCCATCGGGAATTGGCGGACAAGGTCGTTGACGAAACCGTTTACGGCGAGGCTCATGGCCTGGGCCTCGGTGAGGCCGCGCTGTTGCATGTAAAAGATCATCTCGTCGCTGACTTTGGATACGCTGGCCTCGTGCTGGACGGCGTGGTCCTGACCGCGGACGGTGATGGCCGGGTAGGTGTCAGTGCGGGAGTTGGTGTTGATCAGCAGGGCGTCGCACTCGGTGTTGTTTTTGCATCCCTTGAGGTGTTTCGGGATGTGCACGGTGCCGCGGTAGGTGGCGCGGCCCTGTCCGACCGAGATGGACTTGGAGATGATGGTGGAGGTGGTCTCGTCGGCGGCGTGGATCATCTTGGCGCCGGTGTCCTGGTGCTGGCCGTCATTGGCGAGGGCGATGGAGATGACCTCGCCGCGGGCCTTGCGGCCCTTGAGGACGACGCCCGGGTACTTCATC
>JAJXYI010000326.1 GCA_021780625.1 bacterium
TCTCGGCGAAGCCCCCGCGCGGCCCCAGGCGACGCGCGCCGCCGCGGCCGCGGCCAAGGCCGATGTCCGGGTCGTCAACGAGACCACGCTCCTGCAGTACGAGAAGGAGCTGCTCGGCTTCTACGTCTCGGGGCACCCGATGGACGCCTACGCCGGCCTGGCTGAGGCGGTCGACACCTTCACGCCGGACGAGCTCCTGTCGCAGCCGGACCGCACGGAATTCCGCCTCTGCGGCATCGCGAGCAACATCGCCAAGAAATATTCCAAGAAGGACAACCGCCTGTGGTCGCCGTTCACGCTTTCGACGCGCCGTGCGTCGCTGGGGTTGAACATGTTTGCCGACGCCTATGCCGCCTATGGCAAGAACCTCGCCGAAAACACGCCGGTGATGGTGCTGGGCAACGTGATCGTCGGGCAGGACGGAGCGCGCATCAACGTGAAGGAGTGCTATCCGCTCGACACGGCGATGGCGCAGGCGGTCAAGAAGCTCACCTGGCTCCTCAAGCCCGACCATCCCCAGGTCGGCGATTTCCTCCGCCTGATGCGCGAGACGCTCAACAAGTACGTGGGCGACACGCGGGTGGAATTCGCATTTGTCATGGACGGCCGGGTGGGGCCCGTGGCCGAGGTGAGCACCGCGCTGACGCTGCGCGTCTTCGGCAAGGCCTTCCAGGCGCTGCGCCGGCATCCCGCGGTCGCGGGTGTGCTCGTCGAGACCAAGCGGCTCGAGTTGAAGCAGGACCGGCGCTGGGAGCGGAAGCGGGCCTGAGCGCTCAGTCGGTCAGGTAGTTCCAGAACCCGCGCGTCTGAGCGCGACCGTCACCGGTTACGATCATTCCCTCGGCGCCCGCGACTGTCTGGATAAACCGGATACCCTCGACCGGGCCGAGCACGAATGCGGTCGTGGAGAGCACGCCTGCGCGCAGGCAGGTGTCGGCGATCACCGTGGCCTGGAGGCAACCGTTCGACACCGGGCGGCCGGTGCGCGGATCGACGATGTGGCCGTAGCGCCGGCCCTCGTGCTCGAAATGACGCACGTAGTCGCCGGACGAGGCGACGCCCTTGCCGGGGGGCACCGACAGGGAGCCCGCGGCCGAACCCGGCTTCCGAGGATCCTCCAGGCCAACGGACCACGCGGGCCTGCCGGGCGGCAGGCCGAGCATGCGCAGATCGTGGCCGAGGTCGACGAGCGCGGCGGCGATGCCCTGCTGGCGCGCGATTTCCGCGACGGCGTCGGCGGCCCATTCCTTGCCGAAGCCACCGAAGTCCAGTGCCATGCCCGCGAGCGGCAGTCGCACGCGGCCTGGTTCGAGAGCGACCTTGTCCCAGCCCACGAGTGCCCGGGCGGACGCGATCTCCGCGTCCGAGGGAAGGGAGTCGTGGGAGCGACGGTAGTCCCAGAGACTCAGCAGCGGCGCGGCGGTCACGTCGAGGATGCCGCCTGAAAGCCGGTGCAGGGCGCCCGCGAGTCGAAGCATCTGCTCCATCTCGGGGTCGATGGACACCCAGTCGCCGCCCGCGGCGCGGTTGATGGCGTTGAGCGCGCTGTCGGGTTGGAACCGCGAGTAGCGCGCCTCGAACCCAGCGACCCAGGCCTGTGCGGCGCGCTCGAAGGCTGCTGCGGGCCCGTCGCTCGAGGCCACGTACACCACGCGGCATTCCGTGCCCAATGCCTTGAACACGAGCGTGCGCAGAGGCTCGGAGGGACCCGAGCCGGCCTCGGGCGGGGGCGGTGGCCTGCGATTGGTGATGAAGAGTGCCATGATCCAGTGGGCGCAGTGAACGGAGGGAAACGAAGGTAACAGAGGTATGATAAACAATCGATAACTTGATGTCGAAGCGCCGGCATCGCTCCGCTCAGCTGCCATTTTTTCACAGCCATCCGGAGTGGGGTGAACCGAAGAAAACGAAGGGAACGAAGCGTCGAGAGGCGGACGCTCCCTGAGTTGGCAGGACCACGCCGGTGTCGCAGGGCATACGATTCTTTCGCTATTGCCCTTGGTCCTCGGTCACCCAATCCCTCTTCGTTCCCCGCTGCTTCTGTTCCAAACACCTGCTCGGTTTGGTTGATTGCGGGCTTCATCACGTCGGTGTTTCTGGGGTTCGAGCTCCCATGCGTGGTCCGGGCTCGACAAGGGTGCCTGCCCGGCTGTGGAGTCGTGGGTGATGTCCTCCTCTCCGTTGATCAATCGTGCCGCGATGGTGCTCCGCCAGGTGTCCGAAAGGCGCCCGGCTGACCAGGTGTTGCGCGAGGTGGTGACATCGCACCGCGAGTGGCCGGCCGTTGAAAAGCGGGATCTGGCCCGAGTGGTATTCGCGTATTTTCGCTGGTTTGGCTGGGTGGACCGCTCCGAAAGCATGCAGCGACAGGTCGAGCAGGCGCTGGAGGTGCAGTCCCGTTTCGATCGGGATCCGACCTCGATCAAGGTCGAGGCGCTCGCCGCGCGCGCGGTGCCTGCCTGGTTGCGCGAGGAGCTGGACCTCGGCCCCGAGCTGCTTCGTCACCTCCAGCGGGATCCCGCCCTGTGGCTGCGTCCGCGCACCGGGCGGCATCGGGACGTTAGCCTAGCCCTAGGCGATTGCGAGGAGGTGCGCGTGGAGCGACGTGACAATCGCTTTGCGTTTCTCGAGTCCGGCGCCGCGCCGCACTGTCCCCCGACCGCGCATGGCGTGTGGCCCGACGACTGTCATCTTGGCGTGCTACGTTACGGCGGCTTGAACGACCTGTTCTTCTCGGCGCCCTTCAGGGAGGGGCTGTTTGAAATCCAGGACATCGCCTCCCAGGTCGTCGGGCGCTTCTGTGCCCCGCAGGGGGGCGAGACCTGGTGGGATGCCTGTGCCGGCGAGGGCGGCAAGCTCCTGCACCTCTCGGATCTGATGGGCGGCAAGGGCCTGATCTGGGCGAGCGACCGCTCGGAGCGACGGCTCGAGGTGCTCAAGCGGCGGGCCTCGCGGGCGGAGGTGTTCAACTACCGGTGCGCGCCCTGGGACGGAGGCGCCAGCCTGCCCACGCGCACGAAGTTCGACGGCGTGCTCGTGGATGCGCCCTGCAGCGGTGTGGGCACCTGGCGACGCAATCCTCACGCGCGCTGGACGACCTCGCCGCGCGACGTGGCGGAACTGGCCGCGGTGCAGAAGACCCTGTTGCGGAACGCGGCCGACTCGCTCAAGCCGGGCGGGCGCCTGGTGTACGCGGTGTGCACGCTCACGCGCAGCGAGACCTCGGCGGTGGCCGATGCCTTCAGCGCGGAACGTCCCGATTTTGATCCGGTGCTGCGCGCGACGGTCTGGCCGCAGGACCTCGACGGCAACGGCATGTACCTCGCGGCCTGGCGCCGGCGCTGACACAGGAGGGGCGCCCGTGCGAGGGAAGATCACTTCGGAGACCGTACGGTCGGATTTCAACGACGTGTCGGCGGTTCTCCACTATACGCGGGCCGCGCATGACCTGGGCCTGTGGAAGTCGGAGCGCCTCGTGATCGAGCGTTTTTTCCCGGACCGTGGGGCGCTGCTGCTGGAGGCCGGCTGTGGAGCGGGGCGGGCGACGATTGGGTTGTGGGAGATGGGGTATCGACGGCTCGTGGCGTTCGACTTTGCGGAGGAACTTCTGGACCAGGCCCGGAGCCTCGCGGCGAACCGCGGAGCGGGAGCGATCGGATTCTTTCATGGCGACGCGACCGCCCTGCCGGAAGCGGCGGGCATCGCGGAGCTCCTTGGCGCCGGGGAGGCGGCCGCGGCGCTCGGGCGCGGGGAACGATTTTCGGGCGCGCTCTTCCTGTTCAACGGCCTGATGCAGATCCCGGGACGTGAGCGCAGGCGGGCGGCCCTGCGGCGGATCGCCGACGTCTGCGCACCGGGCGCGCCGTTGGTGTTCACCACGCACGATCGCGATGCCTCGCGCACCGAGCAGGCGCTCTGGCGACTCGAGGCGGTGCGCTGGGAGAAGGGCCTGCAGGATCCTCGGCTCAACGAATTCGGCGACCGGTATTTCGAGGACGAGGCGGGGCGCACGTTCATGCATCTGCCGAACCGGACCGAGATCCTCGAGGACCTCGCCGCCACCGGCTGGAGCCATGCCTACGACGCACTTCGCAGGCAAATCGCCACCGAGACCCGGGCGGTCAGGGATTTTTCGGATGAGTGCCGGTTCTGGGCCGCAAACCGTGCCTGAACTCCGGGCTCGCAACCTGCGTTCTGCCTAAAAAGACGCAGTCGAATTTGAACCACGGAGACACAGAGG
>JAJXYI010000502.1 GCA_021780625.1 bacterium
CGGTGCACGTGACCGGCGTGGTCACCGCTGCGGAGCCCGACTGGAACGGGCAGTTTTTCGTCCAGGACGCGACCGGCGGCGTCTTCGTGGAGAACTTCCAGGTCCCTCACCCGATGACCGGGGACGTCGTCGAAATCGACGGCGTGACGGCGCCGGGTGCCTTTGCTCCGATCATCACCGCGCCGAAGTGGAGGATCCTCGGCGAGGCGCCGCTGCCGCCCGCCAGGCGTGTGCCCATCGAGGATCTCGAGGCCGGCATCGAGGATGGGCAGCGCATCGAGGTGGCGGGCGTGGTGCGCAGCGCGCACCTCGAGCCTCCGCGCCTCGTGCTCGACCTCGCCGTCGGCGGGTATCGGCTCCAGGCCTACACGCGCATCCCGCCCGTCGGGAACATCCAGGCCCTGATCGGCGCGCGCGTGAGGGTGCGCGGCACCGCCGCCACCCACTACAACGCGGCGCTGCGCCACCTGACCTCGGTCGCCGTCTACGCCCCCACCCTCTCCGATTTCGTCGTCGAACAGACCGAATCGGTCGACCCCTTCACTCTGCCCCCGATCCCGCTCAACAACGTCGCCCAGTACCGGCGCGACAGCAGCCCGGGCAAGCGCATTCATGTCGAGGGCGTCGTCACGCTCCAGCACCTCGGCGAGGATCTCTACCTGCACGACGACACCGGCGGCCTCCGCATCCGGACCACCCAGCTGACCAAGGTCGCCCCCGGCGACACCGTCGATGCGGTGGGATTTCTCGAGTTCGATGATTACCTGCCGGTGCTGCGCGACGCGGTCTTCGTGAAACGCGATGTCGCGCCCCGCGCCGTTCAGCCCAGGCGTGTCACCCCGGAGGAAATTCTCAACAGCCTCCACCACGCCGACCTCGTGACTCTGCGCGGGAAGATCGTCGACCGGTCGACGCGGCCCTTTGTGCGCGACGTCGGCGGCTACACCGGGATCCGCACCTCCTGGGTGATCCAAGGCGAGGGGCTCGGATTCACGATCGAGTACGAGGCGGGCAGGGAAAACGCAGCGCTGGAGGCGATCCCGGTCGGGAGCACCGTGGAGGCAAGCGGCGTCTGCCTCTCCGACATCGGCGCCGACGGCAAGCTGCGCTCCGTGCGCCTGCTGCTCCCCGCCCCCGCCGACCTGAAGGTCCTCGCACGGCCAAGCTGGCTCACCCCCCAGCGGCTGCTCGTCGGCCTCGGCCTCGCCTGCGCCGCGCTCGCCGCGGTGCTCGCCTGGTCGCTCACCGTCTCCAAGAAAAACGCCGCACTGAGCTTCCTGATCCGTGAACGCGAAAAGGCCCAGCGCGAGCTGCAGGAAGCCCACGACACGCTCGAGCAGAAGGTCAAGGAGCGCACCGCCCAGCTCAAGGTTGAGATGACCGCGCGAAAGTCCTCCGAGCTGCAGTTCAAGGCCGTGCTCGCGGAACGCACGCGCCTCGCCCGCGACCTGCACGACTCGCTCGAGCAGACCCTGACCGGCATCTCGCTTCAGCTCGACACCGCCGCCAAGCTTTTCCAACGCAGCCCCGACGATTCGAGCCGCCACCTCGAGCTCGCCAGGAACTGGATGCACCAGAGCCAGGTTGAGCTGCGCCGCTCAATCTGGGACCTGCGCTCCCGCGAACTGGAACAGTTTGACCTCGCCAACGCCCTGCGCCGGAGCGCCGAGCAGATGCTATCCGGGGCCGGGATCGAGCTCACCATGGAGACCCGGGGCGAGGACAAGGACCTCCCCGAAATCGTCGAGGAAAACGCCCTGCGCATCGCACAGGAGGCGCTGACCAACGTGATCAAGCACGCCCGCGCCACGAGGGTCTCGGTCACCCTCGAAACCGGCGAGACCGCCCTCACGCTTCGTATCCAGGACAATGGTACAGGATTCGTGCCCGTGCGGCTCCCCTCCCCCGGCGACAACCATTTCGGGCTGCTCGGCATGTCCGAGCGCGCCAAGCGCCTTGCCGGCCGCGTGTCGATCGACAGCGCCCCGGGCCGCGGCACGCTCGTCACTGTGGAAATCCCCCTCGAGGCCCCGCCCTCGCCCGGGCCCGCACCCGGCGACGAACTCACCGACATCTGATCCCCCGTGAAGAAGGAAAACCCCATCCGCATCCTCATCGCCGACGACCACTTCATCGTCCGCAGCGGCCTCGTCGCCATGATTGACAGCGAGCCCGACATGGAGGTGGTCGCCCAGGCCGCCGACGGCGCGCAGGCCGTCGAGCTCTTCGAACGCGTCAAACCCGACCTCGCGCTGCTCGACCTCCGCATGCCCGTGAAAACCGGAAACGAGGCGATCGAGCTCATCCGTCGGCGCACCCCGACCGCCCGCATCCTCGTGCTCACCGCCTTCAACGGGGACGAGGACATCCACCGCGCGCTGAACGCCGGCGCCCAGGGCTACGTCCTGAAAAGCTCCACCGCCGAAGGCCTCATCCCCGCCATCCGCGCGGTCGCCGCCGGTTCGCGCTGGATCCCACGGGACGTCGCCACCCGCCTGGCCATGCGCAACACCTTCGAGGAACTCACCCCGCGCGAAGTGCAGGTTCTCAACGAACTCGCCAAGGGGAAGGCCAACAAGGAAATCGCCGACTCGCTCGGCATTTCGGACCACACCGTGAAGGACCACCTCAAGAACATCCTCGGCAAACTGCACGTCGCCGACCGCACCGAGGCCGTGACCGCGGCAATCCAGCGCGGCATCATCCATCTGTGATCTCCGCGGCCGCGCCATAACGATTTCCGGAGGCGATACTCGCGGCCCCAGCGCGGCCAGCCGAGAAGCTGGGACTCACCCCCTCCCCCATGCTTCGAACCCTGTCCCTCGCCGGCCTCTTGCTCGCACTGTGCCCCCTCGTCTCCCTGGCTGCCCAGGATACGCGCTTTGACGTGACCCGCTTCGGGTCCTTCGGCGCCGACGTGGCGGCCAACACCGCGGTGATCCAGAAGGCGGTCGACGCCTGCGCCGCGGCCGGCGGCGGCACCGTGTTCGTCCCGGGAGGCCTGCACGTCGTCGTCGGCTCCATCGTGCTCCGCTCCCACGTCGACCTCCACCTCGGCCGCGGCGCCGTGCTCAAGGCGAGTCCCAACGTCGCGGACTTCACTGCGACCGTTCCCTACCCGGTCACCACCGAGCCCGGCCAGGTCGCGCCCCCGACCGGCGTCGTAATCTTCGCGGACGGCGCGGACGACGTCGCGATCTCCGGCGCCGGCACGATCGACGGCAACAGCCCCGCCTACGTGGTCGCGACCGGCAAGGAGATCGACCGCGCCGCCGACAACCGCCCCTTCACCGTGCTCTTCCGCTCCTGCACGCGCGCCACTCTGCGCGACTTTACGATCCACAACGCCGCGTTCTGGACCATCCGGATCCTCGGCTGCGACGACGTGCGGCTCTCCGGCCTGCACATCGACAACAGCCTGCTCATGCCCAACAACGACGGCATCGACATCGACTGGTCGTCCAATGTCCGCATCTCGGACTGCAACATCGTCTCCGGCGACGACTGCATCTCCCTGAAAACCGCACCCCAGTCCTGCGGCATCACACGCCCCTGCGAGAACGTCGTCATCACCGGATGCACGCTCAAGTCGCGCTCTTCCGGCATCGTGGTCGGCTGCGACGTGATGGGACGGATACGCAACGTCGTCTGCTCCGATTGCGTGATCCACGACAGCCACCGCGGCGTGTCGGTCCGGCTTAGCATGGAGGGAAGCATCGAGCACGTGCTGTTCTCCAACATGCAGATCCAGACACGCCTCTACGACCCCGCCTGGTGGGGACGCGGCACGCCCATCGACATCGTCGACGCGCCCTGGAACGCCGCACACTGCACCGGCGTGATCCGCGACATCCGTTTCAGCAACCTCTCCTGCCGCGGCGAAAACGGCGTCGTGGTCTACGGATCTTCTCCCGGCCTCGTCGAGGGGATCGCCTTCGACCACGTCAGCATCACGCTCGACAAGACCACCTCCTACGCGGGTGGCCGCGAGGATTTCCGTCCGACCGTGGGCGACGCGATGCCCGAGATGCCCTACAGTGGCTTCCTGCTGCGCAACGCCGTCGGCGTCGAGCTCCGTGACTGCTCCGTCGCCTGGGGCGCCCACCGGCCGGCCTATTACCGCTACGCGATCGATGCCGAACACTGCCCGGACCTGAAGATCGAGGGCTTCTCCGGCCACTCCGCCGACCCGGACCGCTGGCCGGCGCAGTTCATACGCTGAGACCGGCGCC
>JAJXYI010000148.1 GCA_021780625.1 bacterium
AGCGTCATCGACTTGCCCGAGCCGGTGGGGCCGCAGTGCAGGATCATGCCGTAGGGCTGTCGGATGCACTCGCGGTAACGGGCGAGGTTCTCCTCTGAGAACCCGAGGGCCGTGAGCGGGAGCGTGGACTTCTGCTTGTCGAGGATGCGCAGGCAGACTTTCTCGCCGAAATTCATGGGGCCGGTCGCCACGCGCAGGTCGATGTCGATGTTCTTCTTGGTGTATTTCTTGAAGACGATACGCCCGTCCTGGGGCAGGCGACGCTCCGCGATGTCGAGGTTGCACATGATCTTCAGCCGAGTGACGAGCGCGTTGGCGACCTGGCTGGGAAGGCGGAGCTTTTCGGCGCACAGGCCGTCGACGCGGTAGCGGACGACGAGGTCCTTTTCCTGGGGCTCGATGTGGATGTCGGAGGCGCCGGCTAGATAGGCGTCCTCGATCACGCGGTTGGCGAGCTGGATGATGGGGGCGGAGTCCTCGTTCTCGAGGTCGGCGCCCGCGATGTCTGTGCCGTCGGACGAGTAGGCGGTGGAGATGGCCTCGGCGACGGACGAGATGTCGACATCGCCACCGGCGGCGCCTGCGCCGGAGTCGCGGAAAAAGCGCCGCACGAGCGAATCGATCAGGGTCGCCGGGGCGACGGATACCTCCTCGATCACGAGTTCAGTGGCCTGCTGGAACGACTCCCGCCGTGCGAAATCGAGCGGGTTGGGCATGAGTGCGGCGATCGAGCCGGGCGCGAGGAGCCGGACGGGGAAGATGCCCTCGCGGCGAATGATCGCGTCGCCAACCATGACCACGAGCTTTTCGTCGATCGCGAGATCGTCGGCTTTGGACACGAGGGGAGTCGCGGTGAGGCGGGCGACGAACTTGGCGGTGTCCTCGGGCCCGAGCTGGAACTTGGGATCCAGCATGCGCTGGATGAGGGTGGAGGAGTATTCGGCGACCTCCTTGAGCAGGTCGAGGTCGCGTTCGGTGAACAGCCCTCCGGTGCCGGCATGGGGCTCCTTGTTGAGCACCTGGATCGCGCCGATGACCACGTTGGTCTTGAGCGGCACGGTCAGCATTGAGTGCACCTCAAAGCCCGTATGCAGGTCCTGGAGACTGGCGGCCTCGGGGCCCTCGCGGGGGAAGAACAGGGGCTCGCCTGAAGCGATCACCCGGCCGACGTTGCCGGTGCCCAGCGGCAGCTTCATGGCGAGGAGCTTTTGGGCGGAGTCGCGGAATCCGCGTTCCAGGGCGGGGTTTCCGCCCCACAGCGTCGGCGAATAATAAACGTGCTTGAAGACGATGTCGTTGCCCTCGACCAGGTACAGGGACATCGACTGCGCCTCGAGCGCCTCGACGACCTTGGTGGCGGTCAGTTCGATCACGGAGTTCACGTCCTCCCGGCTCGGCGTGGGCTTGGAGATGACCTTGATCAGGAGCGAGCGTCGGAGGGTGGAGGCGATGTTGGGGACGGCCATGGCGGGACGTGGGGCGGCGCATGACGCGGAGGATGGGGAAGGCGCCGGCCGCTCGGAGATACCTGCCAGCGGCTCGAATCACCGGCAATGCGAAAGCGGACCGGCTTCGGGGCGGGGCGGCCTTCGTTTTGGGATGGCAAGGTCGACAAAACTAGGGGAAAACAAACAAAGATGACCTTATTGATGGACTGGCTCCGCGGACTTCGCGTGCCGCTGCCGCTTTGGCAGCAGGGCGAGCGGGCGGCGGGGCGGCTGTTGTCGCGGGAGAAAGGATACCGGATTGTGGCGCGCAACTGGCGGAGTCCGGACGACCGGCGCGACGAGATCGACCTGGTGTGTCTGGACGGGGAGATCCTGGTGTTCGTGGAGGTGAAGACCCGGTTTTGCGGGGCCCGCGTGCGCGGGTACCTGGCGGCGATGCGGGGGCGCAAGCGCAGGGCGCTCCGGCGCGCGGCCTTCGCCTACCTCCGTGCGCTGGGGGCGGCGGGCCGTCCGCGCGCCGTGCGCTTCGACGTGGTGGAGGTGGAGACCGTCTGGGGACGCCTGGCGGCGGTGCGGCATTTCCCGAACGCGCCGGTCTTCCGCCGCGGCAGCCGCGTGGCCTGAGGGGTGAAAACCGGGTCGCGAAAGATTCGAGCGACGCCGTTTGCATGGCGGGGAAAAGGCTGTATGCGTAGCCTTGAATGAACCCATCGCCGCAACATCCGTTCCTTCAGGGGCTCAGCAAGCACCGCGGGGCTCCGCCGACCATCATCGTCATCTTCGGTGCGTCGGGTGATCTGACGGCCAGGAAACTGATCCCGGCGGTGTACAACCTGGCGTACGACAACCTGCTGCCCGCGGATTTCTACCTGGTCGGCTTCGGCCGCAAACCGATCGCGGACTCCGAATTCCAGCAGCACGCCTCGAACGCCATCAAGGAGTTCTCTCGCCGCGACCTGACGACGGAGGTCTGGGGCCGCCTCGAGAGCCGGGTGACGTATGTGGCGGGCGGGTACGACGAGAAGCCCGCCTTCGACAACCTCGCGACGCACATCGGGGACATCGAGAAGAAGCTGGGGCGCGACGTCCAGGTGCTGTTTTACATCTCCACGCCTCCCTCGGTGTTCGCCCCGATCCTCACGAACCTCGGCGCGAGCGGCCTCGCCAAGCGGCACATCGGCACGCCGCTCCACTCGAAGGTGATCATCGAGAAACCGTTCGGCAAGGACCTCGACTCCGCCCGGGACCTCAACCGCGTGATCAACCGGGTGTTCGAGGAGAACCAGGTGTATCGCATCGACCACTACCTCGGGAAGGAGACGGTGCAGGACCTGCTCGTCCAGCGTTTCGCCAACGCGATTTTCGAGCCGCTTTGGAACCGCAACTTCATCGAGCACGTGCAGATCACCGTGGCCGAGGAGGTGGGCGTGGGCACGCGCGGAGGCTACTACGAGCAGAGCGGGTGCCTGCGCGACATGATCCAGAATCACACCATGCAGCTGCTCGCGCTCACCGCGATGGAGCCGCCCGTGTCGCTCGATGCGGAGGCTGTGCGCGACGAGAAGGTGAAGGTGCTGCAGGCGATCCAGTCGCTCCAGCTCGGGCCCGACGGCGACACCTGCCGGGCGCAGTACGTGGCGGGCATGATCGACGGGAAACCCGTTCCCGGATACCTCGAGGAGGAGGGGATCGCGCCGAATTCCGCCACCGAGACCTTCGCCGCGATGCGGCTGTCGATCAACAACTGGCGCTGGCAGGGCGTGCCCTTTTACCTGCGTTCGGGCAAGCGCATGGCCCGCCGGGTGTCGGAGATCGCGATCCACTTCAAGCGTCCGCCCGGCACCCTGTTTGCCGCGGAGGGCGAGCGTTTCCAGCTCGCGCCGAACACCCTGGCGTTCCAGATCCAGCCCGACGAAGGCCTGGGCTTGGTGCTCAACGCGAAGGTGCCCGGACTCGACACCCGGACGCAGCCCGTGCGGATGAATTTCCGCTACGCCACGACCTTCGGCTCGAACACGCCGGAGGCCTATGAGCGCCTCGTGCTCGACGCCCTGATCGGCGACGGCACGCTGTTCATCCGCGGCGACGAGACGGAGGCGTCGTGGAAACTGTACACGCCCGTGCTCGAGGCGTGGAAGGAGCGCGGCCGCGAGGGCATGGGCTCCTATGCCTCCGGTTCGTGGGGCCCCGCGACGGCCGACGGACTCGTGTCTCGCAACGGCCACGCGTGGCGCCAACCCTGAGGCTCCCTCCATGTCTGAAGTCTTCGACGCACTCCCCGGAATCGAGGTCTCGGTCGCCGAGATTTCCACGGCGCTCGCGAGCATGTGGAAGGACAGCGCGGCCCATGGTGCGGATGCGCCCGCGGATGACGACGCGAGGGCCATCCAGGTCAATGTGATCCTGCACCTCGGCTTCGGCACGAAGCCCGACGACGCGCTGGTCAAGTTCAAGCTGGCCGTCGAGTTCTCGTCCCGGTACCCGAGCCGCGTCGTGATCCTCTGTCCGCGCATCGAGGACGGCAACGAGGGCATGGAGACGCGTGCGAAGATCTACGGCGAGTGTTTCCTCGGTCGCTCCAAGGGCGACACGCGGTGCTGCGAGTTCGTGATCCTCGAGTACTCGTTCGTGGCGCGAAACTACATTGAGAACCAGGTTTCGGTCTGCCTGACCAGCGACCTTCCGACGTATTTCTGGGCGCACCACTTCACGGACTGCCGCCTGATGGCGGACTACCAGTCGTTTTTCACGCGCTCGCGTCGGTTCATCTTTGACAGTGCG
>JAJXYI010000705.1 GCA_021780625.1 bacterium
AGTCGAAATGAAGAACCGCAGGCGCGGTCTGGACTTTGGAGGCGGCGATTGCATCGTGGCGGGCATGACTCAGGCGAATTCCAGGAAGCGCGTCGCCGTGGTGGGCGGAGGCATCACCGGGCTGACGGCGGCATATCGTCTTGCGGCGGGGGGGCACGACGTGACCCTTCTCGAGCAGTCCGACCGGCTGGGCGGGTCGATCCGCACGGAGCGGGTTGACGGATGGCTGGTGGAAGGAGGGCCGAATTCGCTGCTCGAGGGCGAGGAGGGCCTCTCGGAGCTGATTCGGGATCTGGGCCTGGAAGGCGAGCTGCAGGCGGGTGGAGCCGCGGCTAAGAACCGGTTCATCGTGCGGGACGGACGGCTGCAGGCCCTGCCTATGTCGCCGCCCGCGCTGCTGACGACCCGCCTGTATTCGGTGGGAATGAGACTGCGTGTATTCGCGGAAATGTTGCAGAAGCCGCGCAAGCGCGAGGCCGACGTGAGCCTGCAACAGCTGATCCTCGATCATTTCGGGCGCGAGGCCGTCGACTACGGATTGAATCCCTTTGTCGGCGGCGTGTATGCCGGCGATCCGGAGCGCCTTTCGGCGCGGCATTCGTTCCCGAAGCTTTGGGAAATCGAGCAGACGACCGGTTCAATCATCCGCGGCCAGATGGCCGCGGCAAAGGAGCGCAAGGCGGCGGGCCGCCCGCGGCCGCGCATCGTGTCGTTCCGCACGGGCCTTGCGGCGCTTCCCGAGGCCCTGGCTGCCCGGTTGCCAGCCGGGGCTGTCCGGCTCGGGGCGCGCGTGATGCGCCTGGAGCGGTCCGATGCCTGGACCGTGGCCTGGACCGGTGCCGCGGTTGCGGAGGAGAGCGCCCGGTTCGACGACGTCGTGCTGGCCGCACCAGCGGGCGCGCTGGCAAAGCTTGCAATCGGGCCCGCCGGCGAGCGTCCGCTTGCGGGGCTGTCCGACGTGGTACACCCGCCGGTGACCTCCCTGTTCCTTGGCTTCAGGCGCGAGCAGGTCGGCCATCCCCTGGACGGTTTCGGCGCGCTGATTCCAGCTGTCGAGGGACGCCGGGAGCTCGGAATCCTATTTTCCTCGAGCCTGTTCGAAGGACGCGCTCCGGCAGGGCACGTCGCGTTGACCGTCATGGTCGGAGGCATGCGCCAGCCGGAGGTGGCCCGACTGGACCGGGCGGCGCTCTGGGAGACGGTGAAGGGGGATCTGCGCGAGCTCCTGGGCGTCGAGGGAGACCCCGTTTTCAGCCGGTACAACGCCTGGCCGGCCGCGATCCCGCAATATAATCTTGGATACGAGCGCGTGCTCGACGCGATCGCCGCGTGTGAGCGCGCGAATCCGGGCCTACACATCGGGGGCAACGTCCGCGATGGCATCGCGGTGCCGAGTTGCATCGGTGCGGGACTTCGGCTCGCGGCCGAAGTCGACGCTGGCGCGCGCTGATGCCAGCCGGGGGCGGGTCAGCCCGCCTTCGGCAGCGACTCGAGGGCGGAGGTGAGGATCCGGTAAAACGCATCGACCGAGGCGATCTCCACGCGCTCATCGGGCGAGTGCATGGACTCGATCCTTGGGCCGATCGAAACACAGTCGAGGGAGGGCTTTGCGGCCATGAGGATGCCGCATTCGAGCCCGCCGTGCACCACGCTCGTGCGGGCCGGGCGCCCGAGGACGCGTTCGCAGGCTGCGGCGAGGATGGGCACCAGCCGCGAGTGAGCGGCGGGTTTCCAGCCGGGATAATTTCCCTGGGCCTCGATCTTCCCTCCGGCGAGTTGCGCGAGGCCGCCAAGCGTGCCGAAGACATCCCATTTCGTGCTCTCGACGACACTGCGGGCGAGGTACTGCACGACCGCCGGGCCGGTTTCGCCACACTCGACGATCGCCAGGTTGTTCGAGGTCTCGACGGCTCCGTCCTGGGTGGGCAGCGTGCGGATCACTCCGATCGGACCGGCTCGCAGGAAAGTGAGAAAACGGAGAGTGGCGTCGCCAGGGAGGGCGCGGGCCGGGGCGGGGCATTCCTCGATGGATACGGCCAGTCCCGGCTCGGTATCCTGATATTCAGCACGGATCGCATCGACCAGGGCCCAGAGCGTCGACGTGGCGGAGGAGCACTCCCCGGCCGGCACGGTCACGAGCGCCGAGGCCTCGCGCGGGATCGCATTGCGCGCGTCGCCGCCGAGGAATGTGCAGAGGCGCAGGGGAACGGCCGAGGCGGTCTCCGCCAGCATGCGCGCAAGCGTCCTGAGCGCGTTCGCGCGGCCGCGATGGATGTCCGCCCCCGAGTGTCCGCCCTGCAGCCCGTGCAGGCGCACGCGCAGCCCGCGCCAGAGAACCGGCACCGCGTCGCGCTCACCCGGAAACTCGGCGCGCATCGTCAGGGCGCCGGCACAACCCGTGATCAATTCGCCGGGCAGGTCTGAGTCGAGGTTCACCAGCAAGTCGCCTTGGAGCATTTCGGGTGTGACTGCGGCCGCGCCGTGCAGGCCGATCTCCTCCTCCACGGTGAACAGGGCCGAGACAGGACCGTGACGGACGTCCGTGCTCTCGAGGAGAGCCAGGGCCGCGGCGACGCCGATGCCGTTGTCGGCCCCCAGCGTGGTGCCCTCGGCCTTCAACCAGCCGCCGTCGACCCGAAGCGTGAGGGGGTCGCGCGCAAAGTCGTGGGCGGAGGCGGCGGTCTTTTGGCCGACCATGTCGAGATGCGACTGGAGGATGACCGCCGCGCGATCCTCGCAGCCTGGCGCCGCAGGTTTCCTGACCAGCACGTTTCCGGCGGCATCCCGGACTGATTTCAGGCCGCGAGCCGTTGCGATGCCCAGGACGTAGTCGGCGGCGGCGCGCTCATTGCGGGAGACGCGGGGGATCCGGCTGAGAGCCTCGAAGTGTTTCCAGAGAGTGGCGGGGGCGTGGGTGGCGAGAATGCTCATGGCGGCGTGGTTTCAACTAGGCCTGACGCACCGGCACCGCGTGCCAAGCCCCAAAAATCAGACGCAAATTGGAGGCGAAAAAGGCCCTCAGGCCGGCAGCGTCTCGCCGCTTGCGGAAAGGAACGAAGCCACCGCCTGCAAGTCGGGGGCATTCACGCAGCCCGGCGCGGTGGTGCAGATCAGGGCCGCCACCGCGCAGGCGAAGCGCACACAGTCGTCGTCATTCCAGCCCTTCAGCAGGCCGAAGACGAGCGCACCCCTGAAGCTGTCGCCCGCCCCGGCGCTGTCGACGACCTCGACCTCGTAGGGCGCCCGCTCCCGTCGGGGCGACGCGCCGCCGCGGGAATACCACACCGGCTCGCGTCCGGCCGTGAACACGACCAGGCCGGGGCACGAGCCGGCGTAGCGCTCGAAAAGCGCTGCGCGGGCGGGACCGATGTGTTCGGTTCCCGGATACTCGCGCCGCAGGAACTCTCCGGACACGACGAGGACCTGCGCGAGCGAGGCGAGCTCGGAGTCGGGCTTCGCGTCGCAGGTTGCCAGGGGGATTCCCAGCTTCGAGGCGGTCCGGGCGACCCGGAGCGTGGCTTCGCCAAAAGAGGGGTCGACGCAGGCAAAACGCGCCGAGGCGATCTTGTCGGGGTCCGGCATCTCCCATTGCCGGGTCGTGAACAGCAGGTCGCAGTACCGCCCGAACACCGTGCGCGTCTCGCCGTCGGACACCACGACCTCGGTTGCGCCCGGATACCCGGGTTTCACGCAAAGTCCGGAGACGTCGATTCCGCGCCCGCGGAGGAACTCAAGCGTGCGGCGGCACGCCGGCGTGTCGCCGATCCAGTTTCCCTCGAGCGCCACCGGCACTCCAAGCCGCGCGAGCACGAGTGCCGTGCCCGTGGCCTCGCCGGCGTGGTTTTCGAGCGTCTGGGCGACCTCCGCGTAGCCGTCCGCCGCGGGGTAGGGCATCTTCAGCTGGAGGATGACGCCGGTGCTGACGTGTCCGAAGCAATAAACCGAGGTTCCGGGCTTCTTCATGCCGTCATTGTCCTCCTCCGCAGCGGGTCCGGAAAACCGCCCCGAGGTTCACACAGTTGATGGAAGCGCGGCCGCCGCGTCAGCGCGGGTGTCCGCTCCACTGCCGCAGGAATGCGAGGACCTTTGCGGGCGAATGGCCCCGGCCTTCCTCGAGTTCGCCGGTGTCCTTGGTGCACAGGAGACGTCCGTCCGCGTCGAGCACCACCAGCACCGGAAGTCCCAGGCGGATGGGGTTGCCGTACCGCGCGTTGATCCCGGCGTTGCG
>JAJXYI010000185.1 GCA_021780625.1 bacterium
CTCGTTGTAGAGATCGAAGAGAACGGCGGGGTTGTTGGCGTAGGCGGGGGCGAGGTGCTGCCAGAAGACGATGCTGTTGCTATCCGGAAGCCGGTGCTGGCCGATGTCGCGCCCCCAATGGCCCATGTCGGACCAGTGCAGGTCGAGAATGATGTAGGCGTTGTTGGACGAGACGAGGTCGACGATGCGGCGGACGAGGGCCCGGTAAGAGGCGCCGCCGTCGCGCTGGTCCGGCGCCTTGCCGAACCAGCGATCCTGCGAAAGCGGCAGGCGGATGATGTTCGCGTGCCAGTCCCTCACGGCCACTTCGACGGTCTTGAGGATGTGCCCCTCGCCGTTGGTCGACCATTCCATGCTGGCGCAGTTGACTCCGCGCAGGCGCACGGGGTGGCCGGTGCTGTCGAGGAGTTGGTTACCCTGGACGTGCAGCTGCGCCGGGGCGGACAAGGCGGGCGACGCGGCTGCGATGATGACGCACAGGGCTGCGCCTGCGGAAAGGAGGAGGGAGATGGGGGATTTCATGGGGAAATGGGTCACGACACGAGCGATCGGCGCCGTGTCGGATCGGGCTCGGAGCTTTGATCCGCACGAAACGGGCCTGCAAGGCGGGTGCGACCGCGATTCCACGCTCACGTTAGGACGGACTTATCGGCACCGAACGGGTCAGGGTCTCTCAAGTGTCGCCGACATGAGCCCGATGACGACCTCGTTGGCGAGGGCCCGGACGGTGAGCGATTTGAGCGTCCGGGTGGGGTCCAGAGGAAGCTCGAGCACGTTGGCGGCGCCGCCGGGCACCTTTCGGCCGAGTCCCTTGAAATGCGCCGGGTCGAGCAGCCGCACGGTTCCGGTCCGAAGGTCCACGCGCGGCGGGATCGGCCCGGGGCGCGCGAATTGGTAGTCGTCGATGAAGTAATCCTGATCGATCGGCCACCAGTTGGAGGGATTGACCAACGGCAGCCGGGCTCGCGTGCCGTCCGTGTAGGCGACGACCACCTCGCCATTCTCGATGCGACTTTGCATCCAGTTCGTCGACCCGGCCATCAGCAGCACGAGGCGGCGGGCCCGACCCTGGAGCGGGACGGTGACGGAGTCCGGGTAATTCGACCACTGGGAGACGAACGCCACGTTTTGCGCGTGTCCCGGCCCCGGAGTTGCGAACGGAAACCCGTTCGGCATCAGAAAGCTGCCCCGGTGCCGGGCGGCCTGCGCGCGGAGCCCGGAGTCGTCGATTTCCGCCGTGGCATGGATGCCATCGGCCCAGCCTCCGATGCCCTGGCGGGGAATGGCGAGCGACGCGCCGCCCGAGAACCGGGGCTCGCGGTAGGCGTTTTGGAAGAGGTCAGTCACCCGCGCGTTGAAGAGCCCGGCCAGGGGGATCATGTCGTAGTGGCAAGATGGCGACGGAGTCCGGGTCCAGTCGGTCCGGGTTTCGGTGCGTCGCGGGGCGGATACGAGGACCGACACGGGCAGCCACCAGTTGAAGTCCCCCTGGCGTACCTGCGCGAAGAGCGTCCGGTGGCCGGGCGCCGCGGAGGTGGAGATCGGCAGCCGGTTGCCGGCTTCGGGGGGGCCGGCGAGCACCTGCTGGGGGTCCTTCCAGGCTGGCGGCATGTCCTGAAATCCGGCGACCACCGCTGTTCGCCCGGGAGCGGCGACGACTTCCGGCGGCCTGACCTGCAGCGGACGGCCGGACCAGGTTATTTCGATCGAGGCCGCCGGGCCCACGGGCGCGCGGATCGCGATGCGGGGGCAGCCGATAGACGGTACCACCTGGGTCCAGGCGGCAGGGGCGCCATTCACGAGGACCCGGGCGACCCGGTCGAGGCGGGCGGGAGTCTCGAGCGTCAGCGACACGGGTTTTGCGAAGTGTGGGACGATGCGGTAGCTGTCGGTGTCGCCGCGTCGTTGATACGAGAACGCCAGATCGGGGTGAACGAGGCTCGCATGGGTCCACGCGTCAGGAAACCCGGGATGGATGCGGACGGTGTTGTGGAGCAGATCGGGCGTCACTCCGAACAGGCCCTCGATCACGGCGCGGGACAGCACCCCGGAGCCGTCGGCAAAATCGCGCTGGGACTCGCGCCGATACACGTCGAGGTAAGTCATGGTCCCGACGTTGCCGGGGCAGATGCCCAGGTACATCGTGGCGAGGAGCGAACCCTTGAGGAGACGGAAGGCGTCGTCGGGTCGGTTCGCCTGCCACAGGCCCAGCGCGGCGTGGGCATTTTCGGCGACGACCACGTTGTTGACCGACCAGGCGTAGGGCATCCAGTCGGTGGTGGCGATCATCGCATAGGGCTGGTCGGCGGGCACGCCCGGGCCGCGGACTGGGAGACGGGGCAGGACGGTGTCGACGTAGCGCGACATCTGCCAGGATTCGAAGGGAGTCGGGATGCCGGAGTCGACCACATGGTAGAAACTCCAGAGCCCTGCGGCGGGGTGGACCAGCTGGAGGCCCAGACTGTCCTTGAACTCCGCAAACCAGCCGCGGTGCGGCAGCCAGAGGAGCCGGTGCATCGCACGATCGATGGCGTCGGCCTCGGCGAGATAGGGGGCAGGATCGGCACCGACGAGGCGGGCGATGTCCGCGGCCCGACGTTCCTCGTAGGCGTTATAGGCGGACGAGTACGCGACGCCGCCTCCGTCGTACTCGAGGTCGTCGCTCGCCCAGATGTCGGCGTAGGCCTCGTAGAGCGGGGCCTTGTCGGTGCCGAAGGGACGGCGGAACAGGCGATGTTCCCAAGCCAGATGCCGCTCGATCACCGGCCAGAGCTGACGCGCCAGGGCGGTGTCGCCGGTCCAGTCGAGGTGCCGGAACAGCGCGTCGACGTACACGAGATTCATGTCGTAGTGCGAGTCCGACAGGTCTCCGTTGCTGTGCAGGGCGGCCTCGCTTCGGGCGAGGCTTGCGTTCTCGTCGGGTGGCGGGATGCGGGCGGGGATCGGTGCCGTGTCCTGACGACCGGCCCAGTATTCGAAATGGCTCCGGGCGCGTCGGTGCCAGCCCAAATCGTCGAGCGCGTAGGGGCCCCGCCAGCCGAGCAGGCGCGTGCGCCAGGCGATGGCGCCGTGCATGATGTCCTGCTGCGGGGCGTCCCAGACGGCGTCGGAGGCGACATTGAGCGCGCCCACGGCGGCGTCGAGCCAGGGGTCGGGCGTCTCGATGCGGACGCGCGTCCTCAGTCTCTCGAAGTGGGCATACGCGCGGTCGAACACGCCGGGAAGACGCGCGGCGGCGAACACCGGCTCGAGCGGCACCCCGGGGACAGGCCCCGAGTGTACCCGGTGTCGTGATACCTCGCGATAGACCGCGAGGTCGGCGGAGGCGCCCCGGGCTCCGGAGACGTGTTGGATGCACAGAAAGAGCGGGCGGCGCTCCGGGATCGGGGTGGTGCCCGCGACGACGGGGAATTCCGGACTGGCACCGCGGGCCGACGCGAACAGGCCGGGCAGCGAGTTCCAGTCCCGGGCATTGGCGATGTGCATCGTGGACGAGTTTGGGACGATGCCCACGAGTTCGGCCCGAGCTCCATGAAGGGTGAACCGGTCGCCGGCTAGGTCGAAGCGGTTGTCGCGGCAGCGATCGGGAGTGAGCTGGAAATAGACTCCGATCGGAACACGTTCCGTCCCGATGTCCCCATCGCGCACGCCCCGGACTCCGTCGGCGCCACCGTATGCCCACGCAAGCTCGGCGCCTGCGGGCAGGTCGGCGGCCTCGATCTTGACGATCAGGCCCTCAGTCTCCGCGAGGGCGATGGCCTGGACTCGGACGAGTCCGGCGCCGAGCCTTGGATCGCGGATCTCGTAGAGCATCATTCCGGGGCGGTAGCGTGCGGTGATGTCTGCCGCTTGAGTGAGCCAGAAGCCGCCATCACCGAGGCGGACCCCGAGACGGAGGTTGCCGCCCCGACCGGGCAGATACAGGGAGAACTCCGGTTCATCGCCTGCATCGACGCGGAAGGCGGTGTTCCCGCCATAGAGGGGCCGGTTGAAGAATTCGCCGCCGTTGTGGATGACGAAATCCCCGTGGTCCGGATGGTAGCGGAGCGGCCGGTCCATCCGGCCCTGGAGGTTCGGCTCGAGCGTCCGCGCTTCGATTCCCCGTGCGGCTGCGAAGGTGGCGAAGCCGAGTGCGGCGGCGGGCAGGAGGGCGGCTCGGAGGAGTGCGAGAAGGGGCGGGGGCTTCAAGCGGGAGGTGGGGTCGGCGTTGGATATCCACGGAGTGGAGACAGGGCAAGGGGGCGGGTTGGAAGGCTGCCATCCGAGGGGTGGCCGGGCGAGCAAACCCGGGTCCGGACTGTCTGACCGTCGACGATCGGGCCGCCGCGCTGTGTAATCGCTTCACCTTTTCGGTGGACCGGCTAAGGCTGCCGGGGTCTTCCGACACTGCGATGTTCACCCTTACGATCAACGAATCCACGGTCCTGCGCTCGATCCAGAGTCCGTGCGGAGCCGCGCTGTACGCGGTGCTCGAGGCGAACCGGGCGCACGTGGCACGCTGGCACCCCTGGGTGAACGTGCTCCACTCGGCCCAGGACGCGGAGCGCATGGTGTTGTCGTGGCAGGCGATGAACGTGAACCGCCAGGGGCATTTCAACGGGATCTGGCGCGACGGGTGTCTCGTCGGCATGGTGAATTTCGCGTTCTTCGACTGGGCGAACCACTGGGCCGCGATGAGCTATTGGCTCGCCGAGGCCGAGCAGGGGAGGGGGCTCATGACCGACTGCTGCAGGGGTCTGATCGGCCACGGATTTGAATCGCTCCATCTTAATCGCATCACGATAGAAAGCGCGGTCGACAATCCCCGCAGCCGGCGCGTGCCGGAGCGGCTTGGATTCACGAGCGAAGGCGTGGTGCGCCAGGTCGAGTGGCTGGGCGACCGCCACGTCGACCACGCGATCTACGGGTTGCTGCGCTCGGAGTGGAGGCGCTGATCCGGGGCGGGTCGTGTGTACAGGCAGCCTTCGGGCTTGCCGCGTGCCATGCGCCGGCAAAGGCTCGGATTTTCATTCATGGAATCGCATTCAAAAGCCCCCCGACTGGCGTGGTTGGCCGCGGCGTCCTGTGTTGTCCTGGTGGTGCTTTCCATCCACTTCGTCGACCGCTCGGCGTCGACCTGGGCCCATGAGCATCTTCATCGTCCGAAGGTCACCGAATCGCTGACCCATCTCGTCGACCCGCTCGAGCCGGCGTCCGTGATCGGGCTGATGCTCGCGGGCCTTGCGGCGGGGCTTGCAGGATGGCGGCCGGGAAGACACGGGCGCACGTTCATCGCGGCGTGCCTCGCCATCATCGTGGCGGTGATGTTCAAGAACGAACTCAAGTTCGTGTTCGGCCGCACCTGGCCCGAGACCTGGATCAACGGGAATCCGTCCTGGATTGGAAATCACGTCTTCGGCTTCAATTTCTTCCACGGTGGCTCGGGCTACGAGTCGTTCCCCTCCGGACACACGGCGCGCATGGCTGCGCTGGCCTCGGTGCTGTGGCTCAGGTTTCCCCGCTTTCGCTCCTACGCGGTAGCGATGGTGGGCCTCGTGGCGGTCGCGCTGTGGGGATGCGATTATCATTTCGTCAGCGACATCATCGCGGGCGGCTTCCTCGGTTGGGCCTGCGGCGTGGGCGCCGTGGCGCTCGTGTGCCGGGAAGATCGGAAGCCACCGTCCGGCGCCCCCGGGTCGGATAAACGATGAGCCGATGCCTGCGCACTGCTTGCGTGGGCGGTACGCGTTGCGCGGATCCCCGTACCTGATGGCTCTGGCGGTTTTGTGCGAACGGTTTGCAGTTGAGCGGAATTGCATGGAGAATGGGGAACCGTCTAGCGGCCTCCATTCACCATGCATGTCTGGGCGAGCATCACCTGGATCCTGTTCGGTCTGAACCTTGGACAGATCGCTCTCGCCGTCGTCGCCTGGCGTCAGGCCCACGTGCCGGGAGTGCGGGCGATTTCGGCGTTGATCCTTGCGAGCTCGATCTATGTCGGGTGCTCCGCGCTGGAGTGGTCGCCGGCGCTCGAGCACCAGGTCCTCCTGCTGAAGGATCTCGAGTTCATCGGCATCGCGTTTTTGCCGCCGCTGACGATCTGCGCTTATGTCGATTTCACCGGTCACGCCGCGTGGCTGAGCCGCCGACTTCGCCTGGGTTTGTTTGCCTTCGCCGCGCTGAACCTGGTCGTGAAATGGTGCGATCCCTGGCTGCACCTCGTGCACCGGGAGTTCATGATCCTGCACAGGGACGGATGGAATGCCCAATACATCGTGAGCGGCCCCTGGTACGCGGTGATGAACGCCTACCTGATGGTTGCGGAGGTCATTGCGCTTGTCGCGGTGGTCCGCACCTGGCGCCATGCCAATCGCGTGTTCCGGCGTCAACTGGCGGCCCTGGCGTTCGCGATGGTCTTCCCTGCGATCGTGCACATCCTCCGGCTTGGGGGCATTTCGCCGGTGACGGATTTTGACGCCGTGCCGAGCGCGCTGCTGGTGAGTACGCTGGTCATTGCCTGGGCGGTGTGGCGTGAACGACTGACGCGAATCGCCCCGATCGGACGGGACGCGTTTTTCGACATGTACGGAGGTGGGCTTGTGGTTGCGGACGTCGAGCGGACCGTGGTGGACTTGAACCCTGCGGCCGTGCGCATCCTCGGACTTGGGGCTGGACGGGCCGTTGGGCTGCCCATCGGCGAAGTGCTCGCGGATCGGCCGGTGCTGCGCGAATTGTGCGCCGCTGAGATCGAGAACCGCAGGGAGTTCTCGGAGCTGATGGTCGAGGGTACCGATTGGGAGGCGCGCTGGACGCCCTTGACCGCGCCGAATGGGCGGCAGCGCGGCTATCTGCTCGCGCTCCACGACATCACGGAGCGCAAGCGCATCGAGCACCGCTTGCGGGAGGCGACTGAGACGGCCCTGGAATCCGCCCACATGAAGTCGCGATTTCTCGCCAACATGAGCCACGAGATCCGCACCCCGATGAATGGCGTGGTTGGCATGGTTGACCTGCTTCTTGATACACCGCTCTCCGCCGATCAGCGCGCCCTGGTGCAGACAGTGCGCTCCAGTGCGGACGCGCTGCTGACGATCATCAATGACATCCTGGATTTTTCGAAGATCGAGGCGGGTCAGCTTGTATTCGAAGCGCTGCCGTTCGACCTGACCGACCCGACGGAAGGAGTGCTCGGGCTGCTAGCCGAGCGGGCGGAGGCAAAGGAGATCGAACTCGCCTGCCTTATCGACGACGACGTGCCCCGGCAGCTGGTGGGCGATCCGGGACGACTCAAGCAGGTGCTGCTCAACCTGGTCGGGAACGGGCTCAAATTCACCGAACGAGGCGAGGTGGTGGTGCGAGTGGGCCTCGTGGAACGAATGGACGATCGGGTGCGGCTGAAGTTCTCGATTGCCGACACGGGCATCGGTCTCACGCGGGAGCAGCAGGCAAAACTGTTTCGCCCGTTCGTCCAGGCAGAGGAGGGCACCACGCGGAAATACGGAGGCACGGGACTGGGGCTGGCGATCTGTCGCGAATTGGTCAACCGCATGGGTGGCGAGATCGGCGTTGAGAGCGAAGTGGGGCGGGGATCGACGTTTTGGTTTACCGGCGTCTTCAGCCTCCAGCAGCCTGCCCCGGTGTCGTCGGTGGCGCGGCCCGCGTTGTCCGGACAGCGCGTGCTGGTGGCCGACGATCACGCGGCGACCCGCGAGGTGATTCGAAAGTTGGTCACGGCGATGGGGGCGGAGGTGACGGTCGTGGGCAGGGGGCCGGATGCGGTCGAGCAGGTCCGCCAGGCAGCAGTGGAGGGAAATCCGTTCGCGCTCGCGCTGGCGGACGTCCGAATGCCCGGACTCGGCGGGCTCGATTTGGCTCGTGCATTGCGCACCGCTTCGGAGACGGGGCGGCTGCGGGTCCTGTTGCTGGCGCCGGTCGGGTTCTCGCCTGCGATCGCCGAGCTCCAGGAAGCCGGGGTGGAGCGCGTCCTTCGGAAGCCCGTCCTGGGCGACCAGCTCCGGGCGGCGCTCGGAGGGACTGCGGAGCCGCCGGAGACGCGGGCGGAGCGGTCATCCCCTGCGCTCGCCCAGGCGCTGCGCGTACTGATCGCGGAGGACAATCCGGTGAACCAGGCGGTTGCGCGCAGGCAGTTGGAGAAATTCGGATACACCCCCGTGATCGTCCACAACGGTGCTCGGGCGGTGGAGATGGCATGCTCGGAGCCCTTCGATGTCGTGCTGATGGACTGCCAGATGCCGGAGATGGATGGGTTTGAGGCGACCCGTCGGATCCGGGTGTGGGAGGCGCGACACCGTGTGTCGGCGGTCGGCCGCCGGCCGCTGTACGTCATCGCGATCACCGCCAACGCCATGGTGGGTGATCGCGAGAGCTGTCTAGCCGCAGGCATGGACGATTACGTCAGCAAGCCGGTTCGCCCCGCCGAGCTCGCCGCCGCTCTGGTGCGCGCGTCCGCGGCCCTGCGCGGCCGCCCTGGAGTCGTCGCGGGCAAATCCGGGGGCGGTGTTTGACGATTGCGCGAGGCGTTCCTCGATTGCGGTACCCCATCCGGCCAGGCGCTCGGGAGCTCCAGGTACTGGACCCGCGCCGCGCTGCTCCATCCATCTGCGGCGGGCACCCGGGCGAAGGTATGACGAGCGAATCGAGCAGCGCTGCCCCAACCCAATCAGTAGCGGCCAACGTCGATCGGCTGCTCCAGCTCGATTCCGCGGAGCCGGGCCTTCCAGGCGTCGAGGTGGGGCTGGCGTCTGGCGTAGTCGAGATGCGCGGGGCCATAGACGACGTTGGGTGCGAGCACGTCCCAGCCTGTGAAACGAAACACCCCGCGCTGGATCGGCCGGAGAATCGCGTGGATGTCGCCATTCCTTCCGTCCTTCAAGTAAGACTCCTCCGGTCCGCCGGTCGTCAGGGAGAGCAGCGCTCGCTTCCCGCGGAACACGCCCTGATCGTAGAACCGCCCGCCGCCGTAGGTGCGTCCCATGGCGAACACCCGGTCGACCCAGCCCTTGAGGATCGCGGGCAGGCCGAACCACCAGAGGGGAAACTGCCAGATCATGAGATCGCAGCCCTCGACTTTGCACAGCTCCGCCTCGAGGTCGGGTGCGAAACCCCCGGTGTCGGTGGCGTGCATCTCCTCGAGCTGCTGTTTGAAGAAGCCCGGATCGCGGGCGCTCGTGAAGTTGTGGCGGCCCGAGACGGGATTAAAGCACATCGCGTAGAGGTCGGAGGTGACGACCGCGTGGCCCCTGTCGCGCAAGGTGTCGCAGGCCGCCTGATACAGCGCCCCGTTGAAGCTCATGGGCTCGGGATGGGCGTAGACGATGAGGATGTTCATCTTGGAAGACGCAATTGAACCATGGAGACACGGAGAACACGGAGTCTGAAATCGAAGTGAACGGCGGAATTCGAGTTCATCCCGGAGGTGCGAGAGATTGGATGTACGAGGTTCCCTTCATTGCCTGCCTCCGTGTTCTCTGCATGGCCGCCGTGGCCACGCCGACCGCCGATGTCTCTGTGGTTCAATTGACGATTTTAGGTGTGCACGAAAGCGTGCCTGACCCTTGAGGATCTGCAACCCGGGGCGGAAAGTGTCCGCGTACGGGTTCAGATCGGAAACGGCGCGCGGGCCAGGGGGCGGACGGCGAGGGCGAGCAGTTCGCGTTCGCTGTCGTCGCCGGCGATGCGGTTGGCGTGGATCGCGTGGCAGGTGCAGCAGCGGTGGACGAGGAGCCATTCGCCGTCCGGTCGGGCGCTCACTGCGATCGGTTCCATCGAGCCTCCACAGTCGGAGGCGCGGTCGCCGGGTGTGTCGTCCAGATGGACGCTCCACAGGCACCAGGGGCAGTGGTTGCGATGCAGCGTGCCGGGCGCATCGAGCGAAAACTCGGTGCCGCAGTGTCGGCATTTCAAATACGAAGGCGATGTGGAGCGGTCGCGGTGACACGCGTAGCGGAAATCTGATTTGGACATGGGATGCGGGATCCCGGCGCATGGGTCTATGGCGCCGCACCGTCGGTGCGGCCTGCATCTCCGCCTGGGCACGCGTCCCTGTGCCTGCTCGCTGCCATGGTCGCCGGGCACCATGAACTTGGGATGCAGGGGAGGGCACCGCGTCGGCGGTCCAATCAGACAAGGCTCAGCTTCGTCGTCACACCTCTTGAAACGGTACACGTGCCTCAAACGTCAAGGGGCCCGCGCTGCAGCTCTCGCAGGGGTCTCAGGCCCCGCCCATCGCCTGAACCACGAGGTCGTAAACCTCCGCCCAGTTGCGCGCGCGCAGCTTCGCGTCGAGGTGGCGGTTGGTCGAGTTTTCAAACACGATGCAGGGCCGGTTCGCCCGTTCGAAGGCCTTGATGTTCGAGGGGGAGTCGTCGATGTAGAGATCCGCGTTGATCGACGTCTTGTCCTTCACGAAGCACAGGTCGATGTAGGGAATGTCGTGCTTCTCGAGCCATTGGGCGGTCTGCATCACGGTCACCTCGTGCAGTCCGCCGACGTAAAGCCGGTGCGTGATAATGCGGATGTGCACGCCCAGCCGCGAAAGGCGCCTCAGCTGGAACGCGGCGCCGGAGATCGGTGCGCCGGACAGGAAGAGCTCATGTTGGTTGATCGCGTGGCGGTGCAGGGCCTCGTAACTCAGGTCGTAGCCCTCCGCGCGATCGAGCAGGCCCCATTCCTTGAGGCCGTAGGTGAATTCCTCCGACAACGACTCGACCGGCCGGCCGAGCCAGGTCGCGGCGATCGGGCGCAGCCCGCCGTAGAAGTCCATCACCACCCCGTCGAGATCCACACCGAAGATGAACGACCGCTTGGGTCGGATCGTGGCGCGGAGTTCGTCGATCAGCTCCTGTTTTTCGTGCGAGGACAGCGTCTGCAGTTCGGGATAGTCGGCGAGAGGCATCGTAGGGATGGGTTCAGCGAATCAGCTGCCGCTCATTCGGTCCCAGCGCCGCACCGGTGCGCAAGCTCGGTTTTCGGAGGCGAGAAACACCAGAAGAGGGGTCCGGTGGCTGGGACACGCCTGCCTTTCCGGCTCACCTCTGATTTCGACCTTCTGGCTCCTGACATAGCCCTCCGACCTCCGATCTCTGACTTCTGACCTCCGATCTCTGACCTCCGACTTCCGATTAACCCAGGCCTTTGAGGATCGCGCCCTCATCGGCGCTGGTGACCATCGCGGCGTAGCGGGAGAGGTAGCCTCGCGGAGTGGTTTTCGGACGAAAGCTCCAGCGGGCGCGGCGCGAGGCGAGGGTGGGCTCGTCGACCAAAAGCGTGAGCCGGCGGCCGGGAAGGTCGATGTCGATGAGATCGCCCGGCTTGACGAGCGCGATGGGTCCGCCGGCGGCTGCCTCCGGTGAGACGTGGCCGATGGCGCCGCCGCGGGTGGCACCCGAAAAACGCCCGTCGGTGAGGAGCGCAACCTTGTCGCCCAGTCCGCGTCCGGCGAGCGCGGAGGTGGGGCCGAGCATTTCCTGCATGCCCGGGCCGCCGCGTGGTCCCTCATAACGAATGACGACGACGTCGCCCGCCTTGACCTGACCGGTGAGGATGCCGATGCGGGCGGCTTCCTCGGATTCGAAAATCACCGCGGGCCCGCGGAAGGTCATCATCGACGGATCCACCGCGCCGATCTTCACGACTGCACCGCCGGGTGCGAGATTTCCAAACAGGACCGCCAGGCCGCCGCGTTCAGAGTGGGCGCGTTCGAGAGGGCGGATCACCTCGGAATCGTGGATCTCAGCGTTCGCGATGGTTTCGCCCAGCGTGCGGCCGCCCACTGTCTTGGCGTCGAGGTGCAGCAGGCCGGGGCGTCGGCTCAGTGTGCGCAGGATCGCTGAAATGCCTCCGGCGCGGTCGATGTCCTCCATGTGATGGGGCCCCGAGGGCGCGACCTTGCAGAGCAGGGGCACGCGGTCCGCGATGGAGTTCATGTCCGACAAGGCGAACGGCACCCCGGCCTCCCGGGCGACCGCGAGCGAGTGGAGGATTGTGTTCGAGGAACCCCCCATCGCCATGTCGAGCGTGAGCGCATTCTCGAAGGCGGCCCGGGTGAGGATGTCCGAGGGGCGCGTGCCGGCGCGGATCAGAGCGACGATCGCACCTCCCGCCTCTTCGAACAGAGCGTCCCGCCGCGGATCGGTGGCGAGGATGGAGCCGTTGCCCGGAAGCGCGAGGCCCAGGGCCTCGCACAGGCAGTTCATCGAATTTGCGGTGAACATGCCCGAACACGAACCGCAGGTCGGACACGCATTGCGCTCGATGACGTCGAGTTCGCGCTCGGTGATCGTCTCCTTCGAAAGCTGGCCGACCGCCTCGAAGACCGACGACAGATCGATCGACCTGCCCGTCGTTGGATCGCGCCCGGCGAGCATCGGTCCGCCGGAGACAAAGACCGCAGGAATGTTCACGCGCGCCACGGCCATCATCATTCCCGGTACGATCTTGTCGCAGTTGGGAATGCACACCACGCCGTCAAAGCAGTGGGCGCGCAGCATCGTCTCGATGGAGTCGGCGATGAGTTCCCGGGAGGCGAGGGAGTACTTCATGCCCTCGTGGCCCATCGCGATGCCGTCGTCGACGCCGATGGTGTTGAATTCGAACGGCACCCCGCCGGCGGCCCGGATCGCGGCGCGGACCTTGCGGCCGACCACGTCGAGATGCGCATGGCCGGGGATGATCTGGACGAAGGAGTTGGCGACGGCGATGAACGGTTTGTCCCAATCCGCGTCGGACTGGATGGCGCCGGTGGCGCGGAGGAGACTGCGATGGGGTGCGCGTAGACTGCCGCGCTTGATGGTGTCGCTGAGAGCCATGACTCATGGTAGCCAAGGCGGACGCATAACAATAGTACCGTTTTCGGCCGATTATGATACTGTATCGGTATGGAATTCTCGTTGCGCGAACTCGAATGTTTCACGGCGGTGGCGGAGGAATTGTCGTTCACGCGTGCGGCCGCGAAGCTGCATCTCGCCCAACCGCCCTTGTCCCGGCATGTGCTGGCGCTTGAGGAGAAGCTCGGCGCGCCGCTATTCGAGCGGGCGGCCCGAAGGGTGACGCTCACCGCAGCCGGGGCGCTCTTTTATGAGGAGACGCGCACGGTGCTTCCGCAGCTCAGGCGGGCGGGCGAAACGACGCGGCGGTTCGCGCTGGGCCAGACCCGCCGGCTCAGGCTCGGATTCGTGAGCGCAGTGCTGGGGGCGGAGCTGACGGACCTGCTGAGGCGGTTCCGTCAGAAGCATCCGTCGGTTCAGCTCATCGTCCAGGACGGCTTGCCCGCCGAACTGCTCGCGGCGGTGGCGCACGGCACCCTGGACGGTGCCTTTGTCGGGCTGCGTCCGCAGGAGCAGACGCCCGGCATCGTGTATCATCCCTGGTTGACGGAGCCGCTGGCGGCCTTTGTGCCGCGGGATCACCGCCTCGCGAAAAAACGTGAACTCGTGCTTGCCGAACTGGCGGGCGAACCGCTCGTGGCGGTGTCGACGGAGGCGGCCCCGGCGTTTGCGGCCTTCGTCCGGAAATTGTGCGGGGAGGCCGGGTTCCGTGCGCGCATTGCCGTCGAGTCGACCCGTGCGCAGGCCGTCGCGGTGATGGTCGCGGCGGGCAGCGGCATCGCACTGCTCCCGGCGTCGCTGGAGCGCGTGGTGGGTCATGCCGCCGTGGCCGTGTCCATCCGGAATGCGCCACAGCTGACCCACGTGTTTGCGCGAAAGACCGGAGGAGGGACTGAGGTGGTGAGGCTGTTTCTCGACGTCGTCGAGGAGAGCGCGCCTCGCAAACGCGGCTGACGTTGGCGCGGGCCTTCGTTGCGACCGGTGAAAAGCGCTGTCAGCGGCCGGCGCGTCGGCTTGGTTCCCATTCGCAGATTGGCGCCTGACCACTGCGTTGAGGCCAAATTCGGCGATTGAATGGATCAGAAGTCAACGAACGGAACGAAGAACAATCCGCGTACCGCAGAATGGGTATGATTCTTCACCGTTTGGGTGAGTCGATTTGGGCTCGGTGATTTCGAACAATCGCCTGGCTCGCCCCTCTTTGTGATCTTGGTTTCCTTCTGTTAATCGCGTCCTTCAAATTGAGTTGGGCCAATTCCGTTTTCCCCATGCCACATCTCGGTCTCGACCTGGTTTTGCTCGTGAGCGCGGCTGCGCTCTTCGCCTCGACGCTCGCGGCGGTGACGGGCTTTGGCGGGGCAGCCGTCCTGCTCCCCGTCCTGGTGGTCGCATTCGGGACGCGCAATGCGGTGCCTATCCTAACCGTGGCGCAGCTGGTGGGAAATCTCAGTCGCGTGGGATTCAACCGCCGGGAGCTCGACTATCGGGTGGTCGGCTGGTTTTCGCTCGGGGCCGTGCCCTTTGGCGTGCTCGGCGGGCTGTTGTTTGCCACCGCGCCGCTCGGGCCGCTGACGCGCCTGCTTGGCGCCTTCCTGCTGCTCACCGTTGTGTGGCGCAGGCTGCACTCGCATTCGGGCGTCCGTCCGCCGCTCCGAAGCTTCGCGCTGATTGGGGTGGGCGCGAGCTTCCTCTCGGCGTTGCTGGGTTCGGTGGGCCCGCTCATGGCGCCGTTCTTCCTCGCCTACGGTCTGGTGAAGGGCGCCTACATCGGCACCGAGGCCCTGTCCACGGTGGTCATGCACGTCACCAAGCTCGTCGTCTATCGCGGTGCCGCGGTGCTGCCGGGATCGAGCATTGCGGTCGGCCTCGCGCTGGGGCCACTCATGGTGGCGGGTTCCTGGCTCGGCAAGCGGCTGGTGGACCGCCTTCCGGAACGCGTCTTTGTGACGCTGATCGAGCTCACGCTGGTGGCCGCCGGAGTGCTGTTCCTGGTGCGCGGATATTGATCGGCAGCCGCACTGCGGAGTGGTGGCGGCCGATCCTTGTCGCCGAGCAGCGGATACGTTGTCGCCGGCGCCCGGTTCAGCGAAACACCATCACGGGCACCAGGACCCGGCGGATCAGGATGCTCGTGGTGCTTCCGACGATGAACTCGCGGAAGCGGGAATGCCCGTAGGCTCCCATGACGAGCAGGTGGACGTCTTGCTCCCGCATGACGCTGGCGATCACTTCCTCGGGAGCGCCGGGAATCACGTGACTCACGACCTGGAACCCGCGATCGCGCAGGCGGCCGGCCGTTTCCTCGAGGTAATAGCGGGCCTTGTCGTCGATCCTGCCGGTGCGCAGGAGGTGGCAGGTGAGCCCCTTGAACAGCGGGCTGTCCTGCACGTAGTCCACCGCCTTCAGCACGCTCGGGCTCCCGTCGTAGGCGAGCAGGAAGCGCTCGACCGGATGAAAGGCGCGCGAGGCGATGAGGATCGGGTGGGTGCAGATGCGGATGACGCGCTCGAGATTGCTGCCGAGGTGGAGCTTGGCGAAATCGGCGTGTTCGCCGCGCTTGCCGATCACGACGAGGTCCGAGGCGGCATCGAGTTCGCCGATCGAGTCGGCAAGCGATCCGTGCCGCTGCTCCAGGTCGATCCGGCCAACGCCCTGCTTGGATAGCGTGTGCTGAGCGTCGTCCAGGATCGCCCGGGCCTTCGCCCGCGCCACTCGCGCCTGCGTCTCGGCGAGCGCGATCATCTCGTTCATCAAATCCGCCGAAGCGTCGAACCCGAGTGCCCCGGAGACGTCGAGGCGGGTCGGCTGCTCATGCTGTTCGATCATGTGCAGCACGCGCACCCCGGCGCCGAGCCGTTTTGCGGCCCAGGCGCTGTGGTCATAGACGCTGCGGGCGTACACGGAGCCGTCGGAGCAGGAGAGAATCGTGGGCATGGATTGCGCAGGATTGAGGGTTGTCGGGAGGAGTCGTGATCGGTCTCGCCGGTCGCGCCGTGGGCGCCTGGGCGGTCGAAAATCAGTGGGCCTGGATTGGCCAGGCCGTTGAATTCCACCTCGGTATCACAACGACGATACGTGAGGGGCCTTTTGTCGAGGGCATTGAGCCCAAATTCGGCGATTGAATGGAACAGAAGGGAACGAAGAACAAACCGTTTACCACAGGATTGAGAGCGTTGATTGATTCACTGTTGAGAAGAGTCGATTTTGGCTCAGTTCGTGTAATCGCCTGGCTTGGTCTTCTTTGTTATCTTCGTTTCCTTCTGTTAACTGCGTTTTTTAGATGTGCGACCCGGCGACGGACCGAAACGACATGGAACACGACTCGGCGTGACCTCCGGCGACCGGTGCTGCTGTGGTGGCTGCTTCGACGAACTGGGCCAGCGCACGACTTGCCGGGTTCGGCGTCTCACTGGCCGCCTCCGGGCACCTCGTTGATCGCCGCCCGCCCGACTGCGTCCTCGCAAAGGCAGTGCATGCGAATCGGGCTCATCTGGCGGCAGCCGAGTCGACGCTCCGCGGGCTTCCAGGGGTATCGCCGACCACCTCATTGAGAGGTGAGGAGCTAGGAAATTTGTGCGCATAAACTCGCTTACTGCATGCAAATGAGACCCAATCGCGCAAAATAGTTGACGAATGTGAGACTAGGTCTTGATTGCAGTAAGTCATGCGAGCACCCACTTCCTCTTCTCACACGCGGTTGGTTCTTCGGTGTCTGATTGGTATATCCGTTGTTGCGGTTGTTGCCATAATTCTTTGGCAAGCAATGACGTCCAGCGGGTCGCCTGATCCGTTGTCAGACCAGGCGAAGGGTCATTCCACCGTGGCCGTGCTCGATATCGGCGTCCTGGTGTTTCGTGAAGGACTGGAATGTGTGCTGGTGTTGTCGGCCATCACGGCGAGCATGGTGGGAGAGTCGCGGAAGCAACGGCGCCCGGTCGCGGCGGGGGCGGCGGTGGGGTTGCTGGCAACGATTGCCACCTGGTTCGTGGCGGCTGGAATCGTCAGTGACCTGACCGAGAGCTTTTCGGCCCTGGCAGTTCAAGCCGCCACCGGTCTGCTCGCGGTGGTGGTCCTGCTGATTGTGATGAATTGGTTCTTCCACAAAGTCTATTGGGCGGGGTGGATTTCCGCGCACAACAAGCGAAAGCGCTCCCTCCTGGGCAAAAACGGCGCCGGGGCCACG
>JAJXYI010000575.1 GCA_021780625.1 bacterium
GGTGCAGTGCTCGACCGTCATGTTGCGCACGCCCGAGAAGGTCTCGCTTCCGATCGAGCAGCCGTGCCCGTGGAGAAAGGTGCAGCCGGTCACCAGGATGTCCTCGCAGGGCACGCCGGCGCGCGAACCCGCCTTCACCGCGATGCAGTCGTCGCCGGTGTCGATCGTGCAGTCCTTGATCAGCACGCGCCGCGAGGCCGAAGGATCGATGCCGTCGGTGTTCGGCGCGTCCGCAGGATTGAGGATCTTCACGCCCACGATGGACACGTCCTCGCAATCCGCAGGGACCAGGCTGAAGACGGGCGCGTGGGTGAGCGTGACGCCCTCGACCGCCACGCGACGACAATGTTCGAAGATGATGAGGCGCGGCCGCGGGCTGGTATTGCTTTTCGCATGACGCCGGTTCGCGTCGTCGCGGAAGCGCACGGCCTCCGGCCACCAGGCCTCGCCCTGTCCGTTGATCGTGCCCTCGCCCGTGATCGCCACGTCGGTGGCGTCCTTCGCGAGGATGAACGGCCGGTAGTGGTTCGGGCCGGTCCGCGAATCCGCGGGGTCGCCCGTGAACACGATCTCCGCCCCCGCGTCGAGGTGGAGGTTGATCCGGCTCGCGAGGTCGAAGGGACGCGTCAGCCAGCGCCCGGGCGTCACCTCCAGCACGCCCCCACCCTGCCTCTCGAGCGCGTCGACCGCGCTGCGGAAGGCGTGTTCGTTCGGGGTCTTGCCGTCGGGGACGGCCCCGAAGTCGGCGAGGCGCACGTGATGATCGGGGATTTCAGGCCTCGCGGGAGACACCGCGGCGCGGAGGGCCGGGCAGGTGAGTAGCACGGCCAGGATCAGGGAAAGGAAGGGAATGCGGGGTTGCATGGACCTGCACCCTGCACGCAGGGGCGCGCCCTCGCAATCGCACCGAATCCGCCATCATTGCGCAGTCCGGATTTCGAGCGCCGGCGTGAAACCGGTTTCAACCCCAAAACCAGCGGGTGGACCACAGAGGCGCCGGCCCATTCCTCCCCGTTCTTCGGCAGATCCCTATCAGCCCACCGCCACCCCGCATGCGCGCGATCGCTGCCCGCAGGGCGCGAGCAGAGACTCGGGTCCAAAAGCGGAATCCCCATTCGGCAGGTTCAGGGTCTTCGAGAGACTCCGCACCAAAAGAAGTCTGCCTTACGACCTCCGACCTCTGCCCTCCGACCTACCAACCGAAGGCTTCGATCCAAGCTCACGCAGAGACTCAGAGACGCAGAGAAAACGGACTTCTGTCTTCCGATCTCCGACTTCCGACCTCTGCCCTCCGTCTTCCGACCTCTGACCTCTGCCCTCCGACCTACCAACCGAAGGCTTCGATCCAAGCTCACGCGGAGACTCAGAGGCGCAGAGAAAACGGACTTCTGTCTTCCGACCTCCGATCTCCGACTTCTGACCTCTGACTTCTGACCTCTGTCCTCAGTCCTCCGACGTCCGAATTCCGATCTCCGACTTCCGACCTCTGCCCTCCGACTTCCGACTTCCGACATCCGACCTCCGACCTCCGACCTCCGACATCCGACCCCATCCCCGCTTTCTCGTGGCCAAATAGCTCCGTATTTCCAAGCTCCGCATTCTCCACGATGAAAACCCAACTCCTCATCGCCCTGCTGCTCGTCGCCTCGCTCGGCGGCAACCTCCTCGTGCTCCAACGCGAGCGGCGCATCGAGTCCACGCTCGCCGCGCGGCACCTCACCCCCGCCGATTACCCCGTCGACCGGACCATGGCCGACCTGCAGCGTTACGCCGACAAACTCTGGCGCGCGGGCCAGGCCGGAAACTGGGACCTCGCCGAGTTCTACCGCACGAAGCTCGCCCAATCCACCCACGCCCTGGTCGAAGCCGGCGCCGTCACCAACGGCTTCCCCGTCGGAAAAACCGCCGCTGCCATGCTCGTGCCCGCGATCTCGGCGCTGGGAAAGCCCATCGGCTCCCACGACGCCGCCGGTTTCCAGGCCGCGTACCCTCGTCTTGTGACCACCTGCAACACCTGCCACCAGGCCTCCGGTCATCCCTACCTGCGCATCGCCACGCCCGAGCCTTCGGCCGAGCGCTGGAATCAGGTCTTCGACGTCCGCTGAGTTTCCCTCGCCACACGCCATGGCCGATCCTGGCACCACGGCCGCACCCTCCGAGCTCGCCCTGCCCCCCTCGCTCGGCGGGACCTTCCTGTGTTTCCTGCGTCTGGGGCTGACGTCCTTCGGCGGACCGGTCGCCCACCTCGGCTACCTGCACGAGGAATTTGTCCGGAAGCGGCGCTGCATGGACGAGGCGACCTTCGCCGACCTCGTCGCGCTCTGCCAGTTTCTCCCCGGCCCCGCCAGCAGCCAGCTGGTCTTCGCGCTGGGCATGCGGTTCCGACGCCTGCCGGGCGCCCTGCTCGCCTCCGCAGGCTTCCTGCTTCCCTCGGCCGCGCTGATGATCGCGTTCGCGTACGGCGTGGACGCGCTGGGGGCCCCGGGCGATGCGCGATGGATCCACGGTCTGAAACTCGCGGCCGTCGCCGTGGTGGCGCAGGCGGTGTGGTCGATGGGACGCCGGCTCTGCCCCGATCTCGCGCGCGGCGCGATCGCGGCCGGCGCCGCCGCGCTGACTCTCGCCGCAGGGAGTGCGTTCGGCCAGGTGTCGGCCATCGCGATCGGCGCACTCGCAGGCTGGCTGGTGTTCGCGCGCTCCGAACCGCCCGCTCAAGCCGCGGTGCCGGCGACGGGCCCGCACCTCTCGGCCGGACATCTCTGGGCCTCGACGGCGCTCGCGCTTTTCGCATTGCTGCTCGTGATTCTCCCGGTCGCGGTGGCCTTCGGTGCCGCGCCCTGGGTTCGCCTGTTCGACAGCTTCTACCGCTCGGGCTCGCTGGTGTTTGGCGGCGGTCATGTCGTGCTGCCGCTGTTACGCGCGGAACTCGTGCCGAAGGGTTGGATCGGCGACGCGCGTTTCCTCGCAGGCTACGGCGCCGCACAAGCCGTGCCCGGCCCGCTGTTCTCCTTCGCCGCCTACCTCGGCACCGTCATCACCGGCGGCTCCCGCGCCTGGCTCGGAGGGCTGGGATGCCTCGCCGCGATCTACCTGCCAGCCTGGCTGCTGATCGGCGGCGCGGTGCCATTCTGGGATTCCCTGCGCTCACAGCGCTGGGCCCGCTCCGCGCTGAAAGGCTCCAACGCCGCCGTCGTCGGCGTGCTCTTCGCCGCCTTCTGCAACCCCGTCTGGCCCCAGGGCGTGCGCGGACTCCCCGATATGATCCTCGTGGCCATCGCCTTCGCCCTGCTCGAAGTGCGCCGCACGCCCCCCTGGATCGTCGTCGGACTCTGCGCGATCGCCACCGCCTTCATCCACGCGCTCTGAACTCTCGAAGGGGCCGAAAACCAACAAAATCGGGCCGTCGTTCCCCTTCCGGAGGGCATTGTCACCTGAAGTTCACATGGGCGGTTTGACAGGGCCCCATTGAATCCAAGGGATGTGCGCCGATGAGAACAAAAACAGCTCTACTTCTCTCGATCGCAGCCCTCGCCACCTTCGCGAGCGGAGTCGCCGCCAAGGCGGACGTCTCCCTGAATGGAGGCGGAAGTTCGTTCGACCTTCCCGCCTTCACGAAGTGGTTCCAGGCCTATCGCTCCGTTGATCCCAGCGTGAGCTTCAACTACCAGCCCAACGGCTCCGGCTTCGGCCAGGCCTCCATGCTCAACCAAACCGTCGACTTCGGCGCCTCGGACTTCACGATGGACGACGCCAAGCTCGCCAAGTCCACCAACGGCCCGATCCTTCAGCTCCCGATCGTCGCCGGCGCCGTGGTCATCTCCTACAACCTGCCGGGCAACCCGAAGCTCAAGCTCGACGGCGACACCATCGCCAACATCTACCTCGGCAACATCACGAAGTGGAATGACTCCCGCATCGCCGCCCTCAATCCGGGCGTCGACCTGCCCGACCTCGACATCGTCACCGTCCACCGGTCCGACACCTCGGGCACCAGCTACATCTTCAGCGACTACCTGAGCTCCGTGAGCCAGGAGTGGGCCTCCAAGGTCGGCCGCTCCGGTTCCCCGATGTGGCCCAACGGCCTCGGCGGCAAGGCCAACGCCGGCGTCGCCGGCCAGGTCAAGCAGCTCCCCGGCGCGGTCGGCTACATCGAGCTCGCCTACGCCGTCGAGAACCGCCTGCCCTACGCCACCCTCAAGAATCATGACGGTGACTACGTCGAGG
>JAJXYI010000154.1 GCA_021780625.1 bacterium
CACCACCCCAGAGACCTCCCATGCTCGCGCCCATGTCACCCCGACAGCTCGAATCGCTCCGGCGCCTGCTCTGCGGGCTTCAGGATCATATCCGCGACACCGTCGCCCGGGCCCGATCGAAGCCCGGCGCCCGCCTCTCCCGCGTGGCCGCCGTCACTGCAGCCGACACGATCTACGCGATCGACCGGGTCAGCGAGGCCGCGATCCTCGGCTGGTTTGAGCGCCACTGGCCCAAGTCCGCTCCAGTGCGCCTGGTGATGGAGGGGCTCGACGAGGAGGGCGCGCCGGTCACCTTTCCCCAAGGTATTCCGCCGGAACGCGTCCGGCTGACCTGCATCATCGACCCAATCGATGGGACCCGTAACCTTATGGTCGACAAGCGCAGCGGCTGGATTCTCGCGGGAATCGCGGTGAATCCCGCAGGCGGGCGGGCGCCCCGGCTGGGCGACATCGTGGTTGCAGCGATGACCGAGCTCCCTCCCTCGAAGCAGACCTGCTCCGACCAGCTGAGCGCGGTGCGCGGCGGGCCGCTGCGCGCGCGGCGACTCAACCTGGCGATGCGTCGGCCCCGGCACCTGTCGCCTGCCCCGTCGCCGGCCCGGCACTTCAGCCACGGATTTGCGAGCGTGGTAAAATTCTTTCCGGCCGGCAAAACGCTGCTGGCGCAATGGGAAGAGAGCTTCTGGGAGGCGCTCAAGGTGGCCCCCCGCGGACGCTCGCCCCTCATCTTCGACGACCAGTATCTCAGCACCGGCGGACAGCTTTACGAACTTATCTCGGGACACGACCGATTCGTGGCGGACCTCCGCCCGCTCGCCTTTGCCACACTGGGTCTGCCCTGCGAACTGGTCTGCCACCCCTACGATATCTGCACCGCCCTGCTGCTCGAAGCCGCGGGGGGCGTGGTGGAGCGGCCCGACGGCCGTCCGCTCGACGCGCCGCTGGACACCACATCGCCGGTTGCCTGGGTGGGTTATGCGAACCCGCGGCTCGCCGCGCTGGCGCGGCCTGCGGTCAGGCGCATCTGCCGCCGGATTTTCGGGAAAACCTGAATCCAGACTGAGGTGCGGCGCCGCGGAGCCGGGCAAACCGGACGTAGGGGCGCGCGGGATACCGGCTCAGCTGGGGAGGTCCTCTGCAGCGGCAGCATTGGTCTTCGCGATATCCGCCGGGGTCTGAACCATGCCGTTGACCTCGAGCCCCAGGGTCTCGATGAACTTCTTCATCGCGGGAGTGAGCACACGTCCCTTGCGGTGGAGGATGGCCAGGGGGCGGGTGAACTCCTTGCCCTTCATCTGTACGATGGAGAGGGTGTTCTGCTTGCCCTCCTGCAGGACGGTGGCCTGGGGCACGATCGCGATGCCGTGGTCGATCTCGACCGCACGTTTCACCGTCTCGATGTTGTCGAACTCCATCACAGGCTCGATATCGAGCTTGTTCTCGCGGAAGATGTGGTCGATCGCCTTGCGGGTCGGGATGTCCGGGTCGAACCCGATGAACTTGTGACCCTGGAGATCCTTCAGCTCGATCTCGCTGCGCTTGGCCAGCACGTGGGCCGGATGCGTGATGAGCACCAGGCGGTCGTTGCGGAACGGGAGCACTTCGATCTGCCTAATCTTGGCCGGGAAGGCCACCAGGCCGAAGTCGACCGAGTTGTGTAGGATATCTTCATACACGAGGTTCGAACGCCGGTATTCGACGCGGACATTGACGGAGGGAAAATCGTGGAGGAAGCGCTTGATATAGGGGGGCAGCTCGTGCAGCCCGATCGAGTAGATCGTGGAGATCCGGATCGTGCCGCTGATCACCTTCTTCATCTCCTGTAGTTCACTGAGGAGCTTGTCATAGGCGTGGAGCAGCTCCTTGGCGGACTCATAGACCCGCATGCCCTCCCGGGTGAGCTGGAACTGCTTCTGGCTTCGGTCGATGAGCAGGGTCTTGAAATGGCGTTCCATCGCACGCGCCTGCTGGCTGACTGCGGACTGCGTGATATTGTTGAGTTTGGCCGCCTTCGAGAAGCTCTTCGTCTCGACGAGGTCGGCGAATATCTTGAAATTCTCAATCTGCATGATGGATCTTGATTAGGGCCCTAGGATGAAATGATCTTATCCAAAGGTAAACCATTAAGTAATTTTTCTACGCTCTTTTTGGATTTATGAAGTATTAGGTCCCCGAAATGCCGGTCAACCTTCCGCTTGCGTTGAAAAAATCTGATAGAGCGCAGACTGCGGGCCAAGGAGCCCGCTTGCCGTCATTGGGGCGGGGTCTCATGCCATGAGCCATGGATCAAGCGGCTGATTTTCCCGATTTCGAGGAGTTCCGGCGGCGGGCGGAGACCGTGCTCGCCGAGATTGCGGGCGCGTGCGACCGGACCGGACGTCGTGCCGGCGAGGTGGAGCTGCTCGCGGTGACGAAGAACCACCCGCCCGCCTCGGCCGAATACGCCGCGCGGCTCGGCCTGCGGGCAGTGGGCGAGAATCGCGTCCAGGAGGGCGTCGCCAAGCGCACCGCCGCGAACGCACCGGGGCTGTCCTGGGAACTGATCGGGCACCTGCAGTCCAACAAGGCCCGGCTCGCGGCCGCGCATTTCGACCGCGTCCAAAGCGTGGACGGCGCGAAGCTGCTCACGCAGCTCGCGCGCGCCGCGGCGGAATCCGGCCGCGTATTGCCAATTCTGCTACAGATCAACGCGGGGCGCGACCCGGCCAAGTTCGGGGCCGACCCCGCGGACGCCGGCAGGCTGCTCGACGAGGCCCTCGCGCTGCCGTCGCTGCGTATCGACGGACTCATGACAATCGCGCCGCTCTCGGGCGATCCGCTCGTGGCGCGCCGCACCTTCGCGACGCTGCGCGAGCTTCGCGACCGCCTCTCCGCCGCCTCCGGTCTGCCGCTTTCAACGCTCTCGATGGGCATGAGCGGCGACCTCGCCGAAGCCGTCGCCGAGGGCAGCACGCAGGTGCGCGTGGGCACCGCATTGTTCGGCGCGCGCGTCCAAAACGCGTGATTGAGCGAAACGCGCGCGCAAATCTTTTTTCCGAACTTCCATCTCGCGCACTTGACTACGCGCCGCATCTCGGTCGAATTTAGCGCGTTCCCAAAACTCAACCACTATGAGCAAACAAACCAAGAAAGTCGCGAAGAAGGCCGCTCCTAAGAAAGCCAAGAAGGCTCCGGCCAAAAAGGCGACGAAATCTAAGGCGAAGAAATAACTTCCCCCAAACCGCGGCGAGAGCCGCGGTTTTTTTGTCGCCACATCCCGGCATCATTCCCGCGACACCGGTTGCGCCCGCAGCGCGGACCGTCTATCGTCCGCCCCTTCTCGCATGATCAAAGTCAGTCTCATCTCCCTCGGTTGCGCCAAGAATCTCGTCGATAGCGAGATCATGGTCGGCCATCTCCACAAGGCCGGCATGCAGGTCGTGCCCGAGGCCGAGTCCGCCGACGTCGTCATCGTCAACACCTGCTCCTTCATCGAAGCCTCCAAGGAGGAGTCGATCCAGAGCATCCTCGAGGTGAACCAGAATCGGGGCATGAGGAAGCGTCGCAGGGAGCAGAAGCTCATCGTCGCCGGCTGCATGTCGCAGCGCTTCTCCAAGGAGCTGCCTGGCGCGCTGCCGGAGGTCGACGCATTCATCGGACTGGACCAGGTGACGCGCGTGGCGCCGATCATCGAGGAGATCTACGCGAAGGATCGCGGCAAGGCCGCGGCCCCCGAATCCTTCGTCACTCCCCGTTCCACGTACATTCCCGACTACGACACGCCCCGCTTCCGGCTGACGCCGAAGCACACCGCGTACATCAAGATCGCCGAGGGCTGCAACCACCCCTGCACGTTCTGCATCATCCCGCAGATCCGCGGCCGCCATCGCAGCCGCACCGTGCAGAGCGTCGTGGCCGAGGCCCGGCAGCTGGTGAAGGAGGGCGTGAAGGAGATCAACCTGATCTCCCAGGACACGACGTTCTTCGGAATGGACCAGTGGGAGGAGCGCCCCGGTCCCCGCACCAAGGTGGACTCGTCGCGGGGCGACGCCCTCACCACCCTCCTGCGCGAGCTCCAGGCGATCGAGGGCGATTTCTGGATCCGCCTGCTCTACACGCACCCGGCACACTGGAGCGACGAGCTGATCGCGACGATCGCGGCCTGCGACAAGGTCGCCCGGTACGTCGACATGCCGCTTCAGCACATCAGCGACCGCATGCTCGGGCTGATGCAGCGCGAGA
>JAJXYI010000662.1 GCA_021780625.1 bacterium
CGGGCCGGGCCGCGGCGCCTCGTTCCAACTGCACCTTCCCTCCAACCCGGAGACCCCGTGACATGAACACGCCAATGTCCGACAAGAACCGGCGCATCCTGGCCATCGACGACAATCGCTCGATCCACGGCGATCTTCGGAAAATTCTCTGCGACCCCCGGCCAGTCGACAAAGCCCGGGCCATGGAGGCGGCGCTTTTTGGACGACCTCCGCCCTCCTCCTCGACGCCGCAATTCGAACTCGACTCGGCTTACCAGGGCAAGGAGGGCTTCGAGATGGTCCGGCGGGCGCTCGCCTCGGGCCGGCCATACGCGATGGCCTTCATGGATGTCCGCATGCCTCCGGGTTGGGACGGCATCGAAACGACGGCCCGAATCTGGGAGATCGATCCGCAGATGCAGATCGTGATCTGCACGGCGTATTCGGACTATTCGTGGGACCAGATGAGCGAGAAGCTGGGTCATCCCGACAAGCTGGTGATCCTCAAGAAGCCGTTCGACAACGTGGAGGTGCTGCAACTCGCTTCCGCGCTGACGGAGAAATGGAACCTCGCGCGCCAGGTCGAGCTGCAGGTGGCGAACCTCGAGCGCCAGGTCGAGGAGCGCACGCGTGAGCTGCGCGCTGCAAAGGACGCGGCGGAAGCCGCCACCAAGGCCAAGGGCGAATTCCTCGCGAACATGAGCCACGAAATCCGCACCCCGATGAACGGGGTGATCGGCATGACGAGCCTCCTGCTCGACCTCGAGCTGGGCCCGACCCAGCGGGAGTACGCGGAAACCGTACGTGCGAGCGCGGACGCCCTGCTGGGCATCATCAACAGCGTGCTCGACTACTCGAAGCTGGAGGCAGGGAAGCTGACGCTCGAGGTTATCGATTTTGACCTGGTCGAGACCGTCGAAACGACCCTGGACATCCTCGCCGAGCGGGCGCAGGCGCAGGGAACAGAACTCGTACTCGACCTGGATCCCGCGGTCAGACGCATGCTGCGTGGCGATCCGGGGCGGCTGCGCCAGATCCTGGTGAACCTCGTGGGCAACGCCATCAAGTTCACCAAAGGCGGCGAAGTCATGGTCCGAGTGAGGCCCGATTCCGAGAGCGACCAGCGGGTGGGCCTTCGTTTCGAGGTCATCGACACCGGCGTGGGCATACCGGCCGAGGCCCAGGGCCGGCTGTTCCAGGCGTTCTCGCAGGCGGACAGTTCAACCACACGGCGTTTCGGAGGCACGGGACTCGGCCTCGCGATATCGAAACAGCTTGTCGGGCTGATGGACGGGGAGATCGGGGTTCAAAGCGAAGCGGGAAAGGGATCGACGTTTTGGTTCAAGGTGCAGTTTGGCAAGTCGGTCGATGTCGAGGCGGCGCCGGTGGGAGAAGACTCCTGGGGAACCCTTCGCGTGCTGGTGGTTGACGATAACGCCAGCAGCCGACGGGTCCTGCGCGAACGAATTCACAGCTGGAGACTGCCGGAGCCGGGCACAGCCGACGGGCCGCAGGCGCTGACCATGCTGCGTGAAGCCGCCGCCGGTGGGCGTCCCTATGACATGGCCGTGGTGGACCTCGAAATGCCGGATCCCGATGGCCTCACGCTCATCCACGCGATCAAGGGCGATCCCGCGATCGCGGGCGTCAAGGTGATCGCGCTGGCCTCCCTTGGGCACGCACTCACTGAGGACGAGATGAGGTCGGCCGGCATCGATGCGGTGCTGCACAAACCCGTGAAGCAATCGCCGCTGTTCAATTGTCTTTCGAACGTGATCCACAGCACGGCCAGCACGCAGGCGGACGCTGGAAGTCCTGGCGCAACCACGCACCTCGAACCATCGCCTGTGGTGCGGCGCAAGCTCGCGGAGTCCCGTGTATTGCTGGCGGAAGACAATGCCGTGAACCTGAAGGTCGCACTCGGATGGCTGAAAAAACTCGGCTGCGTCGCCGACACCGCCGTCAATGGAATCGAGGCCGTCGAAGCGATTCAGCGCGTCTCGTATTCGCTGATCCTGATGGACTGCCAGATGCCGGAAATGGATGGGTTTGAGGCCACGCGACTGATCCGTGCGCGCGAGCGGGATTCGGGCTCCGCCTGTCCCTGGTCGGCCCCGGTCTATATCATCGCCCTGACGGCCAGCGCCATGCAGGGCGACCGGGAAAAATGCCTCGCCGTCGGGATGAACGACTACGTGACCAAGCCGATACGGATGCGCGAACTGCAGGCGGCGCTCGAGCGCTGGTGCGCGGCAACGGCCGCCGGCGTCACCGCCTGAGCAGCCGACCGGATCGGGGCGAAGCGACGGGCCGCAGCGCCACCGAGTATGCCCCGTCCGACCGAGCCCCGGTTTGCCGACGGGGCCACACCGATCGAGGCGGACACTCTGCCCGATTCCGTGAGCGTCGCCGCACACCCAAGCTCTCAGCGGGCGGACGCCTCCGCGCTCACGGTCGCGGTGCCGTCCTGCAGTCCCGCGCCTGATGCGCGCACCACGATCGGGCCGGGGTGACCCGGTATTGAACGGACAATGACAAGGCACAGCCCATTGAACGCCGGTCGCTGGTGCGACGGGAACGGCACAAAGCTCCTCGGATCGCCATTATCCGTGGCGACGATCTCGCCGGGGCCGGTCACGGAAAACTCGAGTGGGTTGTCGGCATCGGGCACCAGGGTACCCCTGGCGTCCTCGACGCGGACGGTCACGAAGCTCAAATCGCGTCCGTCGTCCCGGATCACGGTCCGGTCCGGCGACACCACCAGCTTCGCGGCGGCACCGGCGGTCCGCACCTCGTCGGTCGCCCACACGCGGCCCGCCTTGTAGGTCACGACCTTCAACACGCCAGGCTCGTACCGCACTTCGTCCCAGCGCAGGCGATACTGGAACGGCCCCTTCACGCGCCGGCCGAGCGATCGTCCATTCAGGAAAAGTTCGCCGGAGTCGCCCGAGGTGAAAACGTGCACGGGCGTGATTTTTCCGACGCGATCCGGCCAGGTCCACGACGGCAGGATGTGCGCCATCGGGAGGTCGGGGCGCCAGCGGGCCTGGTACAGGAAGTAACTGTCCTTCGGAAAACCAGCGAGATCGATGAGACCGCAATACGAGCTGCGCGCAGAATAGTAGGGCGTCGGTTCGCCGAGGTAGTCCCAGCCCGTCCAGACAAACTCGCCTGCAACATACGGGTGCTGGTCGAGCGCGCGGAACACCTTGTCGGGCGAGGAGCCGAAGTCGACCGCGTAGAGCCCATAGGCACTGACCAGCTGGTGAGCCGAGTCGCCGCCCGATCCGTCGCGCACCGGAGCGCTGATCTGGTCGGTTACGGGGAACAGGTACACGCCGCGCGTGCTGAACGCCGACGCGGTTTCGCTGCTGAGGATCATCTTGTCGGGAAACTTCGCGTGGAAGGCTCCGTATTGGGGCGGGGTATGGATGGCCTTGGTGCCCGCGAAGAACGGGGTGTCGCGGATTCCCTCGCCCTGGTAGTTGAGGCTGATGACATCGAGCGCCGCAGGAAACGGCATGTTGGACTTGGCGAAGTTCATCGACGCGGTCGCGGGCCGGGTCGGATCCTCCTGGTGGACAATGTTGCAAAGCTCGCGGGCCACCGCGGCGCCGGCCTTGCCCGTGTACTGCTCGCCCACCTCGTTGCCCACGCTCCACAGAAACACCGAGGGATGATTTCGATCGCGCCGCAGCATTGCCCGGAGGTCCTGCTCGTGCCAGTCGCGGAAGATCAGGTGGAAATCGAGCGGGTTCTTCTGTCGGTACCAGCAGTCGAAGATCTCGTCCATCACGAGGAATCCCATGCGGTCGGCGAGTTCGAGGAGTTCGGGCGCGGGGGGATTGTGCGACATCCGCAGGGCGTTGCAGCCCATGGCCTGCAGTTCCTCCAGCTGGCGCTGCGCCGCGCGGAGGTTGAAGGCCGTGCCGAGCGCACCGAGGTCGTCGTGACGATTCACGCCACGAATCGGAACATGCTCGCCGTTGACGAAAAGGCCCCGATTCGGATCGAAGCGAATCGCGCGGATGCCAAAACGAGTCTGATAGCGGTCGACCACCCGGCCGTCCCGGGAGACCGTGGTCACGGCGACGTACCGATTCGGCTTCTGGCCGGGCGGCGGCCCCCAGAGCCGGGGATGGCTGACAACGGTGTTGCCTTCGACGGAGGCCTGGCCATGCGCGGGGACGTTCAGCGAAGCCGGAGCAAGGTGCGCGACGGCTTGGCCATCAATAACA
>JAJXYI010000621.1 GCA_021780625.1 bacterium
GAATTGAACGAATTATGATGAGTGAGGCCGTGACTCGAAACCCGGCCCCGGGGTGGGAGGACTGGCCAGAAGACGGTGGCAGACCTGTCGTGGTGACAGGAATATGCACCGGAGCGCGAAAAAAATCAGCGGGCCGATTCCTGCTCGGATAGTCGACCAAACTTGGCGCGAAGCGCCTCGGCGACGTTGGGTGGGACAAAGTGCGATACGTCGCCGCCGTACTTCGCGACCTGCTTCACCAGCGTGGAGCTCGTGTAGCTGAACCCTTCGTTTGGCATGACGAAGATGGTCTCGATGCCGGGATCGAGATGGCGGTTCATCAGGGCCATGTTGAATTCGAACTCGAAATCCGAGATGGCGCGAAGGCCGCGGATGATGGCGCAGGCACCGAGCTGGCGGGCAAACTCCACCAAGAGGATGTTGAACGACACGGCTTCGACGTTGGGAAAGCGCCCGATGTTGGGGAGCAGCAGCCCGAGGCGCTCCTGCGACGAGAAAAAGGGGCCCTTGGCCGGATTGTCTGAGATGGCGACGGTGACCTTGTCGAACAGCTTGGAGGTCCGTTCGAGCACGTCGAGGTGGCCGTAGGTCAGAGGGTCGAAGGTACCGGGATAGATGCAGTGGCGCATGATCGGTGAGGACGCTCGCCGCCGAGAAAAAGGTGAAGCGCGGGATGAGGCGATGTTTTTGTTCCGGCCGGGGTTCCAGGGTTGCCAAGGGCTTCGGCTGTGGGTTGGGATTGGATCTCCGACGGTCATGAACCTCCCCAACATTCTCACCCTGTCGCGCATCCCGATGATGTTTGTCATCGTGTGGCTCATGTTTCTCGACCGTCTGGGGGCTGCCACGGCTGCGTTCGCGCTCTTCATCGGCGGGGCGATCAGCGACTGGTTGGACGGCTACTTCGCGCGCAAGCAGGGCCTGGTTTCGGATTTCGGGAAACTGATGGATGCCCTGACCGACAAGATCATGGTGCTGGGCATCATGGTCGCGCTTGTGGACAAACAGATCCTGCCGCTCGCCTATGTGCTGATCACGCTGTGCCGTGAGTTCATGGTGTCGGGCATGCGCATGCTGGCGGCTGCGCAGGGGGTGGTTGTGCAGGCGGACAAGGGCGGAAAGACTAAGACCGTTACCCAGCTCATCGCGATCGGCTTCCTGCTCGCCACGCCGATGATCGGACGCGACTGGGCCTATGTGTTTCCGGGCACGGATTTCACGGTGACGACCGAGGTGATGCATCACATCGGCCTGGTTGGCTTCGTCCTGGGGACCTTCTTCGCCGTCTGGTCGGGCTACAACTACATCCGGGTCCACTGGAAGCTGGTCAATCCCAACACGGCTGGAAAATGAAACTGCGCCATCCGACCTGGCCGAGTTTTCTGCCGACGCGGTGGGTGCTTGCTCTGGCGACCCTTGGCCCCCTGGGGATGCGGCTGCCTGCGCCGGGCACCTGGGGATCGCTTGCGGGCGTGCTCTATTTTACGGTCTTCTTCTTCACCCTGTCCTGGCCCTCATACCTGCTCCTCGCGGTGGCGGGCCTTTACGTGGCGGTTGCGCTGTGCGGAGAGGCGGAGTTGCGGATGGGACGGACCGATCCGGGCGAGGTGATCCTCGACGAGTTCACGGCGATGCCGTTGTGCTACCTCGGCTGGCGCACGCTGGCGGAAGCGGCTCCGGTGTGGGTGGTCGCGCTCGCCGGCTTTGGCTTGTTTCGCCTCTTCGACATCACCAAGCCCTTCGGCATCAGCCGGCTTCAACGGCTGCCGGGCGGGTGGGGGGTCGTGATCGACGACGTGGCCGCGGCATTGGCCACCTGCGTCGTGATGCACGCACTGCGGCTCTTTGTTCGCTGAGTGCGGAGTCCGCTCAGAGCGGCTTGACGAGCACGCGGGGATTGCGCCCGCTTTCCGTGTAGACGCGCAGGCGGGCGACCGGCAGGACGGAGGTCTCCGCCTCCTCGAAGCCGCAGGTGTTGGTGAAGAAGCCGAAACTCTGGGTGGACAGCGCGATGATGGTGCGCGCGCCGCGCTCCTTGGCCTGGTAGCACGCGAACTCGACCATCTTCTTTCCGATCCCGCGCTTCTGGTAGAACGGCATCACGTAGAGCGAACCGAGCTCGGCGAGCTCCGGCTTGTCGGGATAGAAATAGAGCGTGACGCAGGCGATGATCGCCTCGTCGATCTCGAACACGTAGAACTGGTCGATGTTCTTCTCGATGGCCTGCTGGCTGCGATACAGCAGTTCCTCGCGGCGCACGGCGCTCCGGGTGAGGTTGTAGATGAAGCGCACGTCGCGTCGGGTGGCCTGGCGGATCTGCTGGTAATCGTTTCCGTAGATCAGCGACCCGACGCCCTCGTTCGAGAAGATTTCGTTTAGCAGCCCGTCGAAGATCGTACCATCGACGACGTGGACGCGGGGCGTCCCGGACTCGATGGTCTTCACGGCCTGGCTGGCCTTGCTGCGCCAACCCTCCTCGATCTGCTCGGGGTGGTCGCGCAGGATCGCCCTGAGAGCGTCGACGGAGATCTCGCGCTTGAGCTCGCCGTTGATGACGAGTCCCGGCGGTTCGGTCAGGTAAATGATCTTCGAGGCCTGCAGCGACTCTGCGAGCTCCGCGGCGAGCAGGTCCGAATTGATTCGCAGAGACCGGCCGTCGGGCCCGAAGCCGATCGGCGATACGATCGGAATCACGTCCGCGTCGAGCAGGTGATTGATGAGGTCCCGGTCGATGCGTTCCACCTTTGCTGTGAACTGCTGGTCGACGCCGCGGATGATCCCGATGGGCAGCGCGCGGATGGAATTCGTGATCGCGGCCTTGAGCGAGTTTTGCGTGAGGCCCTCGAGGATCAGGTGGCTCACGCGCGCGGAGGCGCGGACGCCGAGATCGAGCGTGGCCGCGTCGGTGACCCCCGAACCGTCGTGATTCGTGATCGGGATGCCGCGCATCTTCGAGAGCTCCTGAATCTGCTGGCCGATGCCGTGCACGAGCACGACCTTGATGGCGAGCGAGCGGAGCACCGCGATGTCGACGAGAAGGTTCGGGAAGTTCTCATCCGCCACCACGAGACCGTCGAGCGCGATGATGAAAATCTGGTCCTTGAAACGCGGGACGTACTTCAGGATGCCCCGGAGGTCGGTGGGCTTGATCGTGGCCGAAGAGGCAGGAGGGACTGCGACCGTGCTCATGAAGCGGTTGAGGAATCGACCAATGGTAACGGCACGTGGAGGGTGCTCATGTGACGGGGCGAGTTCTCTCCCAGCGAATCCCGGGCGTCAATCATTGCCGCAGGTCGACGGTCCAGGACCTCGACGAGCGGGCTCCGACGACCGTGGCCCGATAGTCACCGGCGGGCAGGGAACCGGTCGGGATCGAGACCAGCACGGCCGCGCTGCGGGAGCGCGCCTGCAGGCGACCCTCGATGCGCTCCCAGCCGGGAATGATCGTGAGGTCCCGGCCGCGGCGGAACACGGTGGCCGCGGCGGCGGTGTGCCGCGCATCGGGCAGTGTCGCGACGAACAGGATACGGTAGGTGCCGTGGATCGGGCCGGTGCTGGGCGCGAGCACGGTGTCGATCGCGTCGGCGAGGGCGGGCTTCTGGATGAGCGCGACGTTGATTTCGGAGGGGATGCCGCCCCGGGAGACGGCGACCGGCGCCGGCGACGAGCTGCCGAGCACGAGGGAACGGACGGAGTCGGCCGGAACCTCCGCGGGCGCGTCGAAGCGCTGGTACCCGGAGCTCAGCAGGCGCTCGACCGTCATGCGGTCTATGGTGTCCTGATACGGTTCGTAGGAGGGCCCTGGCTTGCTGTACTTCACCCTGATCCACGTGTAGCCGACGATGAAGATGGCGATCGACAGGACGACCCACTTCATCGGCCAGGGCTTGTGCTGCCGAGGCTGGCCTGGCTGGTCGAAGAAAGGCATGGAGGGCGGCGCGATCGCTTGGGCGACTCAGACGCCGTCGATCTTGCGGATGCGCTGGATGTGGCGGCCGCCCTCGAACTCGGTCTCGAGCCAGACACGGACGATCTTCTGGGCTTCCTCGAGCGAGATCGTGCGCTCGCCAAGCGAAAGGACGTTTGCGTCGTTGTGGGACCGGTTCCAGATGGCGACCTGTTCGTTCCAGCACAGGCCACAGCGCACGCCGCGGACGCGGTTGGCCACGATCGCCTCACCATTGCCGGAGCCGCCGAGCACGATGCCGCGCTC
>JAJXYI010000084.1 GCA_021780625.1 bacterium
CTGTCGACTGTGAACGCTGCGCGCCATGCGTGAACAAAAAAGCCGGAGCCTGCGGCTCCGGCCTGAAAGGGGATCACCTGCCGCCTTACTGGGCGAGCAGCATGTTGCGCGAGCGCTTGCGGGCGCGGGTGACGGCGCGCTGCTGCTTCGCGGACAGCCCGGTGTACTTCCGGGGGAGGATCTTGCCCGTGTCGGTGACATAGCGGCTCATCATCTGGGGGGCCGTGAACGGGATCTGCTCCGGAGTAAGGGACTGCTGAGTGGTTTCTGTCGTGCTCATGTGCAAAAGTTGAATGTGCCAGCGTGCCGGTGGGGTCGACCTTGTCAACAGACAATTTGGCGGCACCTGTCCGGTCCGAACTGAATCGACCGCCGCTTCCGGAAGAGCTTGGGATTGCGCCAGTCCGGATACGTTCCTAGCTTCGCCGCTCCCGCCCCCGTTCCCCGCCATCCTCTTCCGCCGATGAACAAGACCCGCGACACCTATCTCAAGGCCATCACCAAGATCGAGCGGTTCTCGCCCGCGCCCCGGGTCCTGGGCCAGGCAATGACCCTGCTGCGCGACGCGGATGCGGAGGTCGACGAGATCACGTCGCTCATCAAGACCGACACGGCCCTGACGACGGACATCATCCGCGGCGCGAACAGTGCGTTCTATGGCGCCGGCGAGCGGGTCTCGTCGCTGGATCGAGCGGTGCAGAAGATCGGATTTTCGGAATGCATCCGGCTCCTGAATTTCTCCGTGGCACGTACCCTCGCGGCGCGCGACCTGGTGAATTACGGCATCGCCTCGGAGGATTATTGGGCGGAAAGCCTGTTCAACGGGCTGTTCATGGAGTGCCTGGCCCGCGAGACCCGGGCCCTCGACCCGGACACCGCCCACACCGCCGGGCTGCTGCGCTACGTCGGGCGGCTCGCGATCAACGAGTGCCTGACGGACCTTGGCCTCGGACTCTTCTGGGACGGGCATACTCCGATGCGTGCCTGGGAGGTGGAGAATGTCGGCTTTCCCCAGACCGAGGCGGCGGCGCACCTGCTCCGGGCCTGGAATTTCAGCGACGAGATTTCGGCGGCCATCGAGTTCCAGGACGATCCCGGCCGCGCGACCAACGGCGACAACCTGCTTGCCGCGCTCCACTTCACATCATCGGTCCTGCCAGAGGGCATGGGCCTGTCGTATGCCGTCATGCCGGGCGAACACGAGTCGCGGAGCCCGGAATCGACCCGTTTCGTGACCGACCACGGCATCACCGCGGAATTCACGAAGGAACTGCTCGACCAGACCCGTATCCAGTTTTCGGAGATCAACGACAAGCTTTACGCCTAGGCGCGGCTCAGGCGCGCGCGCGAATGGCCTCGTCGTAGAGCTCGACGTAGCGGGCGGCGCTCAGGTCCCAGGAGAAGTTGCGCGACATCGCCTCGCGGACCATCGCGTCCTTGTGCGCGGGGCGGTCGTAATAGGTGCTCACTGCCCAGCCCAGGGTGTAGTAGAGCGCGTGGGCGCTGGGCTCCCAGAACTTGAAGCCGGTGCCGCGGCCCGACGCCTCGTCGTAGTTCTCGATGGTGTCGTCGAGTCCGCCCGTTGCGCGGACGATCGGAAGCGTGCCGTAACGCAGGGCGTAGATCTGGTTGAGCCCGCAGGGCTCGTAACGCGAGGGCATCAGGAAGAAATCGGATCCCGCGGAGATCCAGCGGGCGAGCTCCTCGTTGTAGCCGATGTGGCTTCCGAAGCGCCCGGGGTAGCGGCTCGGGAGGCTGCCGAAATAATGTTCGAGCGATTTTTCGCCCGAGCCCAGCACCGCGAATTGCACTCGCATCTCACGCAGGATGCCCTCGCAGGCGGTGGCGAGCAGGTCGAGGCCCTTCTGCGAGACGAGCCGGCTGACGACGCCCACGATGGGGATGCCGGGGTCCACCTCGAGGCCGAGCCGCCGCTGCAGCTCCTCCTTGCAGCGGGCCTTTCCGGAAAGGTCGGACGCGTCGTAGCGCGCCGGGATGCGCGGGTCGGCGGCGGGGCTCCACGAGCCGTCGTCGGCGCCGTTCAGGATGCCGCGGTACCGCCGGCCCTTGGCCTCCAGGTAGGGGGCCAGCCCGCAGCCGCCTTCTGGCGTCAGCGTCTCCCGAGCGTAGGTCGGGCTCACGGTGTTCACCACGTCGGAGAACACGATCCCGCCCTTCAGGAAATTGACCGCGCCGAACGACTCCAGCATGCCGGAGTTGAAGTTGTTCCAGCCGAGCCCGAGGTAGTCGTAGTGGGAAGCCGGATATATCCCCTGGTAGGCCAGGTTGTGGATCGTAAGCACGCTCTCCGCGCCCCCGAGCAGGGGATGGTTCCAGTGCCAGACCTTAAGGTAGGCGGCGGCGAGCGCCGTCTGCCAGTCGTGGGCGTGCACGATGTCGGGCTTGAAGCCGAGGTCCACGCACAGCTGGAGTGCGGCCCGGGTGAGGAAGGCGTAGCGCAGCGGGTTGTCGGCGTAGTCGCGAAACTCCGCGTCATGGTACAGGCCCCAGCGGTCGAAATAGTTGTTGAACTCGATGAAGTACACCGGCACCCCGCCCATGTCGGCCTGGTGCACCGAGCACCACTCCTGGCAGTTGCCCATCCACACGCCCATGGTGCCGATAATCGGCCGGATGCCGTGACGCTTCCGGTCGATCGACGCGTAGAGCGGCATGACCACGATCGGCGCGTGGCCGAGCTGCGCGAGCGAACGGGGGAGGGCGCCGACCACGTCGGCGAGCCCGCCGGTCTTCGCGTACGGGACGCACTCGGACGTGATCATCAGGATGTTCATGGCGTGGATGGCGCGTGCCGAGACGCGGAATGAACAGAGACCCGCGGGGGAGGCGAGCCTGGAAAATTGACGATTGCGCGACGCCGCAGCCGCTTAACGCGCTTCTATTTCCAAGTCACTCCCTAGTCCGGGAGGCAGCCGCCGTTGGTCCGGATCACCTCCGCGTACCAGCGCGCCGAGTCCTTCGGGGTGCGCCGCTGTGTGGCATAGTCGACGTGGACCAGGCCAAAGCGGGCGCGGTATCCCTCGGCCCACTCGAAGTTGTCCAGGAGCGACCAGTGGAAATAGCCGGCCACCGGCACGCCCTCCGCCGAGGCACGGCGCAGGCCCCTCAGGTAGCGCGCCGTGTAGTCGATGCGCGCGGGATCGTGCACGCCGCCGTCAAGCGCCACCCAGTCGGTCGACGCGAAGCCGTTCTCGGTGATGACGACCGGCCTGCCCGGATAACGGTCGTGGAAGAAACGGGCGGCCCAATACAGGGCGTCCTCCATCAGGTTCAGCCAGGGCAGCATCGACACCGGCTGACCGGCGGGATGTTTCAGCGTCTCAGATCCGCCGCCGGGCAGCGCCCGCACGACGGAGCCCGTGTAGCAGTTCAGGCCCACGAAATCCAGGGGCTGCGAGATCAGTTCCATGTCGCCGTCGCGCACCCTTGGCATGTCCGCGCCGTACACCTGGTATCCCTGCTCCGGGTACCGACCGAGGTAAACCGGGTCCATGCTCATCGACGGCGTCCACAGCCCGTGCTGGGCCACGCCCTCGAAATGGGCGCGTCGCGCGGCCTCGACGTCCTCGGGCGCGTGCGAGGCGGGGATGCGCTGGCTTGCGGTCGGGGCAAAGCCGATCCGCGGCGGCTTCGTGCAGCGGGAGCGCAGGACCTGCACCCCGCGCCCGTGCGCCAGCAGCGCGTTGTGCCAGGCCGCGAGCACGTTGGCGTTGGAGGTCTTGTCTCCCGGTGCGTGTACGCCGTCGCCCAGGCCGAAGGCGATGAAGCACTGCGGCTCGTTGAGCGTCATCCAGTGCCCGACCCGGTCGCCCAGGCGGCGCGCCACGACCTCGGTGTAGTCCGCGAACCAGTCGACCATGTCGCGGTTCATCCAGCCGCCCCGACGATGCAGGGCGAGCGGCGTGTCCCAGTGGAACAGCGTCACCCAGGGAGCGATGCCCGCATCGAGCAGCGCGTCCACAAGCCGGTCGTAGAAATCGAGCCCCGCCGCGTTCACCGCCCCGGTGCCGTCGGGCATCACGCGCGGCCACGCGATCGAGAACCGATAGGCATTCAGCCCGATCTCGCGCATCAGGGCCACGTCCTCAAGGGAGCGATGATAGTGGTCGCAGGCGACCGCGCCGGTGTGGCCCTCGAAGACCTTCCCAGGCCGGGCCGAGAAGTCGTCCCAGACGCTGG
>JAJXYI010000404.1 GCA_021780625.1 bacterium
GCCGCAATCCGAGCATCCTCACGGGTTGAGCGACGTGGATTTCGATGGGCTCTTCACGAAGGACAGGCACGTGATCTTCGCCTTCCATGGCTACCCGTGGCTGATCCACCGGCTGACCTACCGCCGCACCAACCACGACAACATCCACGTCCGCGGCTACAAGGAGGAGGGCACCATCACGACGCCCTTCGACATGACGGTGTTGAACGAACTGGATCGTTTCCACCTCGTGATGGACACGATCGACCGCCTGCCGCAGACCGGCGCCAAGGGCGTCCACCTCAAGCAGCAGCTCACGGACAGGCTCATCGAGCACAAGCAGTACATCGACAAACACGGCGAGGACCTGCCGGAGATTCGAAACTGGAAATGGAGCGACCACACATGAAGACCCCTGTCATCCCACCCGCGGCTTCCGGTTCGAAGCCGGGCTCGCAACCTGAAACGAAGGACGATCTGAAGTCCCTGCCGATGGCGGAACTGCAGACGAAATTGGGCGCGTCGCCCGACGGTCTCAGTCAGGCCGAGGCGCAGAAACGGCTGGCGGAATATGGACCGAACGAGATCGAGGAGAAGAAGGGCAATTCACTCCTGAAATTTCTCGGCTATTTCTGGGGGCCGATCCCATGGATGATCGAGGCTGCGGTAATTCTGTCGGGCGTGGTCCGGCACTGGCCGGACTTCGGGATCATCCTTCTTCTGCTCTTGGCAAACGCTCTGGTCGGATACTGGGAGGAACGGCAGGCCGGCAACGCCATCGCGGCGCTGAAAGCCAAGCTGGCGATCAAGGCCCGGGTGAAGCGGGATGGAAAGTGGACCAATCCGGAGTCGCGGGATCTGGTGCCGGGCGACGTCATCCGTGTGCGTCTGGGAGACATTGTCCCCGCCGATGCGCGCCTGCTCGAGGGCGATCCGGTGGAGGTGGATCAGTCTGCGCTGACGGGGGAGTCGTTGCCCGCGGAGCGAAAGTCCGGCGAAGCGATATTTTCCGGCTCCATAATCCGCCAGGGCGAAATCGAGGCGCTGGTGTATGCCACTGGAGCGAACACGTATTTCGGAAAGACGGCGTCGCTCGTGCAGGAGGCCCACACGGTCAGCCATTTTCAGAAGGCGGTGCTGAAGATCGGCAATTACCTGATCGCACTCGCCGTGGTCCTGGTGGCCGTGATCATCACCGCTGCGATAGTTCGCGGCGACCCGATCATCGAGACCCTGCAGTTTGCTTTGGTGCTGACCGTGGCTTCGATCCCGGTTGCGATGCCGACGGTGCTGTCGGTCACGATGGCGGTGGGGGCGCGCCTGCTGGCACGCAAACAGGCGATCGTGAGCCGTCTGGTGGCGATCGAGGAGTTGGCGGGTGTGGATGTTTTGTGCTCCGACAAAACCGGAACTCTGACCCAGAACACCCTTACGTTGGGCGAGCCCTTTTGCGTGGCTGGCGTCGAAGCCGGGCAGGTGGTCGTGAGTGCCGCCCTGGCGTCGCGCGCGGAAAACAACGACACCATCGACCTTGCGGTCATTGGCGGCCTGAAGGACAAAGGAGCCTTGCAGGGGTATCAGGTGGCGCACTTCCAACCCTTCGACCCGGTGCACAAACGCACCGAAGCCGCGGTGAACGGCAAGGACGGGAAGGCGTTCAGGGTGACGAAAGGCGCGCCACAGGTGATTCTGGCCTTATCGGCCAACGCGTCGCAGGTGAAGGAAGCGGTCGAACAGGCGGTCAACACCTTCGCCACGCGGGGTTTTCGGTCGCTTGGAGTGGCTCGGGCGGACGGCGATGGTCCGTGGCAATTCATGGGGGTCCTGCCGCTCTTCGATCCGCCGAGGGTCGATGCCAAGGCCACCATTGCGACCGCGCGCCGAATGGGGGTCAAAATCAAGATGGTGACCGGTGATGCTCTGGCCATTGCGAAGGAGACTGCGAAGAAGCTGGAGATGGGGGAAAACATCCTCGATGCCAGCGGACTCGGCGACGTGAAGCGCACCGAGACGACGCCTGTGGCGGAGGCCATCGAGCACGCCGACGGATTCGCCCAGGTGTTTCCGGAACACAAATTCCACATTGTCGACGTGCTGCAGAAGCGCGGCCACATCGTCGGCATGACGGGCGACGGAGTGAACGACGCCCCGGCGCTGAAGCAGGCCGACTGCGGTATCGCAGTCTCGGGTGCAACGGACGCCGCGCGCGCCGCGGCGTCCATCGTGCTGATGACGCCCGGCCTCGCGGTGATCATTGATGCGATCAAGGAAAGCCGGAACATCTTCCAGCGCATGAACAGTTATGCGATCTACCGCATCGCCGAGACCCTGCGCGTGCTCCTGTTCATGACGGTGTCGATTCTGGTCTTCAATTTCTACCCGTTGACGGCGGTCATGATCGTGATGCTGGCGTTGCTCAATGACGGCGCCATCCTGTCGATCGCGTACGACCATGTTAAGTACAAGGACCAGCCGGAGGCCTGGAACATGCGGATGGTGCTTGGAATTTCGACGGTGCTTGGCGTCATCGGGGTCGTGTCGGCCTTCGGTCTGTTCGACCTTGGAGAGCGCGTCTTCCATCTCGACCGTGCGCACATACAGACCCTGATGTACCTGAAGTTGTCCGTGGCAGGACATCTGACGATTTTCCTGACGCGCACGCGCGGCCCGTTTTGGTCGCACCGACCTGCCCGGGTCTTATGGGTTGCCGTGCTCGGCACGCAGATCGTGGCGACGTTGATCGCTGTCTATGGGCTGTTCATGACGCCCCTGGGCTGGGGCTGGGCGCTGTTTGTGTGGGGCTATGCGCTGGCGTGGTTCCTGTTGAATGACCGATTGAAACTGCTTGCTTACCGGATTTTTGATCCCGCCAAGTCGGCGGGCCCGATCGATCTGTCACCGGCGATCGCGAGGCGGGCCTTTAAATTGTACGAGGACGGAGGCCGTCGGGACGGGCGTGACTTGCAGGACTGGCAACAGGCTGAAAAGGAGGTTCGGAAAGAGGCCCGTTCCGACTGACCGGGCGGCCCGTTGGCGGACGAAGCATTCAAAGGCGGAAAACTGCGCCTGTCTGCGGTGTCGCGCGAGGCACCGGTGAACCGCTCGGATTATCCTCGAAGCAACGAGAGCTCCCGGCTTCAGCGTTTCCCAAGTTTCTGAACGGCCTCCGAGGGGCTCAGCACTCGGACGGGACGGCAGGTGGCGGCGGGAAAATGTGCCCGATTGCCGGTGACGAGGATCCTGTCGGCTGTCGTCAGGGCAGCCGCAAGAATGACCTCGTCATCGGGATCCGGCAGCGACGGAGCTTTTCCCAAGGGGACTTGGTCGACAGGCCCAAATGCGGCGAGCAGCGCCGCCACGGTCGACGACGATAGGCCAAACTTGGGGCGAAGAAGCACTGCTCGGTATTCGGCAACCATGGGAGCATTCCATGCGAGCCGGATCTCCCTGTCGACGGACGCCCTGAGAATCCGATCGCAAGTTCCGCCGGGAGTGAGCACCACCGAGACCAGGACATTGGTGTCGATCACCCAAGTCTGAGGCGCCGAACTCATGCTTTGGCGGAGCGGCGGAGCGCACGCTCTTTCCTACCGGCGGCGATCTCGGCCTCAATTTCATCCGCGCGCAGTTCGGAGGCGCCAGACTTGGCGGCCTAACCCTGGGCAGCATCGAGCGCACGACCCAGCAGGAGACGTCGAAGGGCATCCAGGTCGGCCTCGATGCCCATGCCGCTGGTCGGCACCAGGCAGGCGACGGGCTCGCCGTTCTGCGAGGCGTTTCGAGGGACAGGCTGAAAAAGCGAATCAGAGAAGGCGGGAAATGAATTTCTTGGCGAGTCCCGTGAGCGGTCGTTGTCCTAGTGTTTACTTTGCTCTAATCGAGCGGCAGATAGCGGCCAGCGTCAGCGCGGGCCAATTGGCCACGCCAAAACGCCGGTTGTAAACAGACCAAGAAAATCGGCCTGTCCCTGTCTTCGTCTCTTTTCACTGGTTCAAGTCCAGTAGCCTGCCGGGCGTAGTTGGCGCCGAAGGCGGCACGAAGCCTGGCAAACGCTCGGTCCGCACGAAGTCGAAGTGAGTGCGCGAGACCCTGTCGGCGTCGTTGCTTCGCAACGGACTACGCCTGGCTGCGCCGGTTAAAGGGGTCTACACCCGTCGCTGTCGATGCGGGCCCACACAATGCCTCATCGAGAATTGGCATTGAGTCGCTCGCGAGGGCGCAACCTAATGGCAGTCAGTATTACGATTATTCGGCCAAGCTCTTGTAACACCCGCGTAGAATACAGGATTTGAGATGGACCCCATTCACCCTCGAGAAAATCCCGATGTTCGCTGGAAGCAGCGATTCCAGAGCTTCTGCAAGGCCTTTTCGCAACTGTCGCAGGCGGCTGATCTTGCAGCCCGCAGGAGTCTTTCGGAGTTGGAGCAGCAGGGGATGATCCAGGCGTTCGAGTTCACGCATGAGCTGGCTTGGAACGTCCTAAAGGATTTTCTCGAATCCCGCGGTGTGCAGAATCTCTATGGATCCAAGGATGCGACCAGAGAGGCCTTCTCACGAGGGTTGATCGCAAACGGCGATGCGTGGATGGCGATGATCCAGGCGCGTAACCGGAGTAGCCATACATACAACGAAAAGACGGCAAACGAAGTCGCGAAGGCGATTCTCGAAGGGTTTGTTGGCGAATTTGAGGTCTTCCGGGTAAGATTCGCGACGTTGGCGGCCGACCAATCGCTCACATGAACCACGGTCTTTCAGACGACACTGTCCATCGAATCGTCGAAGTCTTGGGTCACTTCCCCGAGTTGGAGAAGGCTGTGCTTTTCGGTTCTCGCGCGAAAGGGACCTACAGACGCGGTTCGGATATTGATCTCGCTCTTGTCGGGACGGCCCTTGATTGGCTGACGATTGGCCGGATCTACGACGCCCTTGACGACCTTCTGCTGCCCTATCGGTTCAGCTTGATCCAGTTTGACCAGGGTACGGATCCCGATGTGGCTGCGCACATTTCACGGGTCGGAATCGTGCTTTTCGAGCGGGGAAACGTTGGTGTGGGAACCGGCGCTTCAGAGTTAATCCGGTAGCTTTCCTAGAGACTTTGTTGCTCCCTTGGTAGCCAACAAACGGTAACCAAAATCGGTTCATCCTAGGTGACGCACGGGTCCAGGACACCCACCGGGCCTCGTCGTTGCTTCGCAATGGACTGGGCGTGGAGAACCCGTTCTGGCCTGTCCCTATCTCCGCGGTTGTTCCGTTTCCAGAAGGATGGCCGAAAACCGTTATACCTTTGGAGACAACACCCGGGCGAGTGCGCGGCTGCGGCGGCTGGCCGAGGTGTATGAACCCGAGACGCGGGCCCTGCTGGATCGCTGTCCTGTCCACGCGCCCGCGTTGGCCGTGGATCTGGGGGCCGGACCGGGGTGGTCGACACGGCTTGTTCAGTCGGTGCTGTCACCGGTGCGCACGGTCGGTCTGGAGGCGTCGGAGCGCTACGCGGAAGAAGCCCGGCACAACGCACCCGGCGCGGAATTCATCGTGTGCGACGTGACGCGGTCGCCGCTTCCCGTGGAAAGACCGGAGGTTTTCTTCTGCCGGTTTCTCCTGACTCACCTCCAGGACCTTCACCACGTACTGGGCGCCTGGGCCGCGGCGGCTGCGCCCGGGGCACGTCTGCTGGTGCACGAGACGGAGCGGTTGGAGGCGGATCATCCAACGTTGCGACGCTATTACGAGCTCGTCGGTCAACTTCAGCGACACTATGGCCAAAGTCTGCACGTCGGGGAGTCGCTCGGGGCGGCATTCAACGGCACCGGCTGGGTGATCGAGGAACGGGTCCATCCGCTCGTCGAGAAACCCGCAGCCGTGATGGCCGAGCTCCATCTGGCCAACCTGCACACCTGGAGAGACGACGCCTTCGCGCGCGCCGCGTTCGACGCCGGGGAGCTGGAGCATCTGGATGCCTCACTAGAACGGATCGCCCGCGGGGATGAGGAGGCGGGAATCGTGCGCAATACGGCCTGCCAGATTCAGGCCAGGCACGCGTGAGGGCCGCGCGGAAGAGCGATGCTGCGGTGCATATCACGCAGGAGCTTGGTAGATCTCAAGGAGTACCTCACCTGCTTTGCCAGACCTGCTTTGCACGATCACCGTATATGCACCCGGTGGAACCTTGTGGACAATAGCCGCGTCCATTAGGCCTGCTTGGAGCGGAAACGCGCCAACGGCATTGCCGATTGCAGTCATTTTGGGCAGCGCCACGTCGGGTGACTTGAACCACCCGTCGTTGACAGCGAGCGCGATGCCTCCCCCAGCACCGAACAGTTCGATCTTCGGATCAGGCATAGGCGAAGGAATTCCGAACCGTGCCAGGCCTGGTCCGACTGCTCTGATTAAAAGCATTGTTGGCGCTGTTCCCGAGAAACTGATTCCTGTCACGAGCGGAGTTCGGGGCTGGAGATGAACGCGAGTCGATACCGCGAGTAGTCGAGATGCGTGGCCGACGGGGGCTATCTCGGCGGCTGATTTGGTCGGTCGTATTCTTTCTGAACCAACCTCGAATGGCACATTGCCCAAATCCCCAGGAAATGTGGGACGGTTGCCTGTTCTCGCCTCGATAAGGTCAGCAATTAAATCGGTGAACTCTGTGGTTACTATTCCGTCTGGCAGGCGCGTCCACTGGACGTCGCGAAATTTCTCAGGCACATGCTTTGCGGACTCAACTGACGTACTGTCTAAAATAATAGGCACCAGAAACTGAACATTCTCTGAAATTCCGCGGCCACGCTTGAGTGCGTAGTCCCATTCGACGCGAAAGAATCCTTCGGTCCGGCGTTCGGTGTTCAAAGAGATTAGGGGCAAAAACAATGCGCATTCCTTGATCTTGTCATAAATCTTCCGTTCCCACGCATCGCCGCCACGAAGACCGCGATCTACATCGAGCCAGACCTCGATACCGGCGGCTTTGAGGCCGGAAGCTAGGCGCTTAGCTGAAAGTTCATCCTCTTTTGCGTGCCCGATAAATACGAACGAACACATTTCTCTTTGTGTACTGGCCACTTAGTTTACCGCAAGCGCAAGATGTGCTTCTGAAATCTTGACGACGCGCCCTGCGCCGGAAACGCCCTGTGGGCTCATCTAGCGGGAATCGACGCAAAGGTATATTGCGTGGCAGATTTTCCCTCTGCCGGAATCAGGGGGATTCCGACGCCGGTCATCGTTTTGACGTCGTCGATTTCGACAATCTGGAGGTTTCCCCGTTTATCTTTGGCCAAGAGCAGTTCCGCCGTCTCTGAAATGGCTTCACTTCCAGGATTTGGGACGCGGTCCAACTTCAATGAAATGTAACGTGTTCCGACCGTCATGTCGCGGCCCGGTGAAAATCGAAGAACACGGTCTTTCGCGCCATCTGAGTGAAACTGGATGACCAGACCGCCGCCGGATTCTTTGGCTAGGGTGAAAGTGTCACAGGAAATGGAGAAGCGCTCTGTCCGGAACGCATCCCCGGCGGATCCCGAGCGCGTTTCGAACCCGTGGCCATCCCACGATTTTTCGAACCCTTGGCCTGCGTAGGAGCCGACGATATTGGGGTCACCGGAAAACGTATCCACCAATGAGTGCTCGCTGCGGCTCAAGCCGATCACAATGCAGCCACTCTGGGTCATCACTGCTCCGGCAAGCGCAAGCAGCAGCAGGAGTCGTTTGATGGCCGGTTTACTCTGGAGGCTCGGGTCGGTCATAGGTGCAGAAGAAGTACAGGGGCCAGATAGGGGGGGATTGGTCGGAGAATAGGTGGCACGTTCGTAGCCTGAACTTTCACCACCCTCAATCCGACAGGGGCGTGAGTTTGTCGAAGCGGATGCCGAGGAACCAGATGCCGAGGACGATTTCGGCGGAGAGCAGGACGACCCCTAGGACGGTGCCGGTGATGAGCGCGGGGCCGGCGCCGAGGAGGAAGTGGGTGAGGTACGTGGTCAGCCAGCCGAGCAGCGCGGGGCCGGCGAGGATGAGGATCAGGCCGGCGAGCTGGCCGAAGCCGAAGAGCATGCGGTGGCCCGCCTGGTCCAGTCCACGCGCGCGGCCGGGTAGCATGCGGAAGAGCGAGGGGAACAGCGTCGCCGCCAGATTTGGGATGATGAATTCCGCCAGTAGCACGAAGGGGGTCGCGAAGGCCGCGGCACCGGCGATGACGATGCGCATGGGTGGGCTGAACCAGACCATCGACAACGCGGGCGGCTGGTGTCCGTGCAGGCCGAGGTACCAGGCGAGGATGCCCAGCCAGACGATGCCCGTCAGCACCGCGGTCGGGGCGAGCAGTTCGCCCGCCATGATCCGCCAGCCCGGCAGCGGGTAGGTGCGCAGGATGTCGAGGTTGCCAAGGTCCTGCCGCAGATCGAGTCGGGTGATGAGCGGGCCCTGGATCAATCCGTACCACATCGTGATGGTGCCGAGGGTGGCGATCGCGCCGCCGGCCTTCCAATAGGTGTTTCCCATGAGGTGTGAGAGCACCGCGACGAGGGCCACGAGGGCGGCGGCGGTGAGCGCCCAGGTGCGGGGCGACAGCCAGAGCTTGCCGCTCGCGATGAGGTTCTTCCACAGGAAGGCGAGTTCGGGCGTGCGGGCCCGCGCGAGGGGAAACGGTTCACGCCGGCCTTGCTTCGGACGGGAGGTGAACGAGAACCGGCCCGTGCGCTGCATCGTCGCTAGCCGGGCGGCGGCGCGGCCGGCGGCGTTGACGGAGGCCTCCTCGAAGGGGCATTCCAGGACGAGGATCCAGGCGGCGAGTATCCCAATAATGGCGACACCTGTGCCGAGCGCGGCGAGCGGGGCGGCGGAGAACGGGAATAGGAGGATGCGCGCGGGAACCAGCAGCCAGGACAGGGGCCAGAGGCCGATCACCTGGCGGACCCAGGTGGCGGGATCCTGGGCCGCGGCGAGTTCGGGCAGATGGCTTCGAAGTTGGAGGATCGCGACCGCGACGACGGCGATGCCGGCGGCGGCCAGCAAGCGGCGTCGCATGGGCTTGGCGACTCCGGCGCGCGATAGGCGATGCAGCGTCAGCGACGACGCCATGCGATGCAGGGCGATCGCCCCGACGAGAACCACCCAGGCGAACAGGATCAGCAGCCCGCGCGGGCTGAAGAGGAGCCGGCCGGTGAACAGCAGGGCGAAGAAGAAGGCCGAGAAGAACGAGCCGAACAGGCTGGCCGCGATCTTGTAAACGATCAGCGCGCGGCGCCTCCAGGGCGCGGTGAACAGGAAGAGGATTTCCGACTCCTTGAACGGGATCGCGGGCTCGTCGCCGGGCGCGATCCAGGCGAACGCCAGCAGGGCCGTCGGGATAAGCGGGATCAGCATGGGGACCAGGCTGGCCTGGGGAGCCCCCGGAGCCCAGAGGGTGGCGATCGATCCGTTTCCGCGCCGGAAGAAGAAGAACCAGAAATAGGTGGCGAGAAACGCAAAACCGAGGAGCGCCTTGGGCTGCCTCAGCTTGCGGAGCTGCACGCGCACGGCATTGACGAGCGAGCGGGTGCGGAGATACAGCAGCGCGCGGACCATGGCGGCCTCAGGTTTCGGAGTCGCCGGTCGCCCGGATGAAGATTTCCTCGAGGCTCACGTTGGATTCGCCGTTTGAGAAGCGGTTGGTTACTTCGGCGAGCGTGCCCGAGGCGACGGTCACGCCCTGCTTCAGGATGAGCACATGGGAGCAGACTTCCTCGAGCAGGTGGAGCAGGTGCGAACTGAGGATGATGCTCGCGCCCGACTTCGCGAGACTGCGGATGAGGTCCTTCATGCGCCGGATGCCGAGCGGATCGAGCCCGGTCAACGGCTCGTCGAAGAAGAGCACGGAGGGGTTGTGCATGAGCCCGCATGCGATCACGAGTTTCTGCTTCATGCCGCGCGAGAGTGCGGCGGGCAGCTCACCCGCCTTGCCGGTGAGCTCGAAGCGCTCGAGCAGCTCGCGCGCCCGGGTGTCGGCGTCGGCGACGCCGTAGATGCGGGCGACGAACCCGAGGTGCTGCGCGACGGTGAGGTAGTCGAAGAGGCGGGGCTCGTCAGGAAAAAATGAATACCGACGCTTCGCGGCGACCGGGTCGGCCTTCAGGTCCACGCCGTCGATGAGGATCGTGCCCTCGGTCGCGGGGATGATGCCGGTGAGGCAGCGCAGGGTGGTGGTCTTGCCGGCGCCATTGGGGCCGACGAGGCCGAGCAGTTCGCCGGGGCCGACGCGAAAGCTCAGGTCGCGGACCGCGACGTGGTCGCCGTAACGTTTTTGAAGAGCTGCGACTTCAATCATGGGGGTGCTGGTGTCGGGCGGGGGAGAGGTCAGGTGCCAGAGGTCAGAGGTCAGAGGTCGGAGTTCAGAGGTCAGAAGTCGGAGGTCGGAAGTCGGAGGTCGGAAGGCAGACGACAGAAGTCGGAGGGCAGAGGTCAGGAGACGGAAGACAGGGGGCTGGCGGGCTGGGGGCGGCGACAGGGTAGACAGCAACGCGCCGCCTTGGGAAGGCGGGAATGGCTCATTCGGTTGTTCGGCGACGCGCCGGACGCGGTCTCGCAGGTTCGGTCAGTGGCTGCGGGCGAAGGCGGCGGCCAGGGCGGCCTGGTGCACGGTCTGGGCGGGGACTCCGGCCTGGGCTGCGGCGCGTTTCACCGACTCGTATTCCGGCGCGCAGCGCGTGGAGCCGTCGGGAAGCGTGACCTGTTTCACCGCGATGACACCGTAGGGCGTGTCGACGTCGAGAGACTCGCGCTTGAGCATCAGTCGGGAGACGGGCGCCATGCGCACGCCGATTGTGCTGGTGTGGGAGAGGATCAGGGTGGCGATCGCGCGGGCCTGGGCGGGCTCCGCGAGCACCTCGAGCTGCTGGGCGGGACGTCCCTTTTTCATGACGATCGGGTGGAGCACGGCGTCGCGGGCGCCCGCCTGGAGGAGGCGCTCGAGCAGGTCGGCTCCGAGGAATTCCCCGGTGGAGTCGTCGATGTTGCAGGCGATCGAGACGAGCTCGTCGCTGAGCAGGCCGGCGGGCGCGGCCTCCGCCTGGGAAACCGAGTGGGCGAGGCGCAGGCGTAGAAGATTGGGCCGCTTCGGGGAGTCCTTGGTGCCGGCGCCGAAGGCGGAGGCGGTGGTGACCAGCGTGGCGTCGGAAAAGGTCGGCGCGAGTTCGGCCAGAATGAGCGCGCCGGTGGGCGTGGTCCATTCGCCGGACAATTCGCCGGCAAAGATGGGCATGCCCTGGAGCAGACGCTCGGTGGCGGGGGCGGGGACGGGAAGGACGCCGTGGGCCACCCGGATGGTGCCGTGGCCGACGCACACGGGGCTTGCGAACACTTGGCGGAGGCCGAGGCGCTCGATGCAGAGAGCGGCGGCGACGATGTCCAGGATCGAGTCGATCGCGCCGACCTCGTGGAAATGGACCTTCTCGACCGGGATCCCATGCGCGGCGGCCTCGACCTCGCCGAGGCGCTGAAACATGCGCAGCGCGCGGGCACGGACCGCGTCGTCGAGACGTGCGCGGGTCAGGAGAGCGCGGATTTCCGAAAGCGGTCGATGCGCGTGGTGGGCGTGAGCGCCATCGTGTTCCTCGTGAGCGTGGTGGTGTGCATGCTCGTGTGCATGGGCGTGGTGCGCGTCATGCTCCTCGTGCTCATGGGTGTGGTGCTCGTGTCCGTGCGCTTCGTGATCCCCGTGTTCGTGGGCGTCGATGACGGTGAAATGGCGGGCCTGGAGCGAGCTGCGCACGACGTCGTCGAAGCGCACGCTCACGCCGTCGAGCCCGAGCGTCGCGGGAAGGCGGAGCACCTCGTCCTCGCAGCCGGCGAGGCGGGCGGCGGCCGCGACGAACATGTCGCCGCTGATGCCGCTTTGGAGATCGAGGATGAGGGTGTCGGGGGGCGTGTTCATGGACCTAGAGAGGGAGGGGCAGATTTCGGAAGAGAGGTCGCCACGGAGTTGGCCGTTCGTGTGAAAGGCGAAGGCGATTATCCCCGGAAAACGCAGTGAACAGAAGAAAACGAAGGTAACAAACGCTGGAGTTCAGTTGAGTGACCAAACGATTCGGGACCAGCACGAGTCATCCGAGGATGAAAGGAAAAGCATCTTCGATTCCCTTGGTTCCTGTTCCGCTGCCGAGTGCAAATTGGCGGGGGACAGTCGCCCTTCCGTTCATGGCCTTTCTCCGTGTCTCCGTGGTTCAATGGGCTCTCATGCCGAAGCGACGCCGAGCCAGCGGCGGGCGGCCATGGCGGCGCCGCAGCCATTGTCAATGTTGACAACGACGATCCCGGGGGCGCAGCTCGCGAGCATGGCGTGAAGCGCGGCGCGGCCGCCCTCGGCGACGCCGTAGCCGACGCTGGTGGGGACCGCGATGATGGGCTGGGGCATGAGACCGCCGAGCACCGAGGGAAGCGCGCCCTCGAAGCCTGCGAGGCAAATGAGGATGCGGCACTGTGCGAGACGGTCCCGGTGTTTCAGGAGCCGATGGATGCCGGCGACGCCGCAGTCGCCGAATTCGAGGGCGGTGCAGCCGAGGTAGTGAAGGGTGACCAGCGCCTCTCGGGCGACGGGGGCGTCGGAACTGCCGGCGTACACGACGCCGACCGGACCGCCGGCGGGTGCGGGGATGTCGTGGAGCTTCACGAAGGTCCTTGCGACCGGGTCGTACTCGCCGTCGATCCCTTCGACTTGGGCGGGACTGCAGCGCGTGATCAGCAGGTTCGATCGCCGGTCGGCGTGGCTGCGGGCGATGGCGCGCAATTGCTCGGCCGACTTGGATTGTCCGTAGACGATCTCGGGCATGCCGGTGCGTTCGGGGCGGGAGAAGTCGAGGTCGATGTCGGTCATGCTAGAAAACGGCTTGATTGAACCACAGAGGCACGGAGGACACGGAGAAAGGCACAGGGACTCCTTCGCATTGAGGCGGGATCATCGGACGTTCGGAGGTCTGGGCTCCGTGATGGCTGTGCTCCGTGGTTCCCATTCGATTTGAAGGTGATTTCAGGATACGGGGCGGGCGATGGCGCGGTTGAGTTTGCCGGAGACGAAGCCTTCGGGGTCGATCTCGACGGAGGAGAAACCGATCGAGGAGAAGGCCGCGCGCAATTCGGGAAGCCGGGGGCGGAGGTCATCCAGACGGTCGGGCGGCACTTCGATCCCGGCGCGCTCGCCGAAGTGGCGGACGCGGCAGATCTCGAACCCGGCGTGCTGGAGCCAGGCTTCGGCGGCCTCGATCTGGGCGAGCTTGTCGCGCGTGACGGGCTGACCGTACGGGATGCGGGAGCTCAGGCAGGGACTGGCGGGCTTGTTCCACACGGGAAGGCCGTGGGCGCGGGCGAGTTCGCGGATGAGGGTTTTGCCGAGCCCGCATTCCATGAGCGGGTGGCGCACATGGGCGTCGGAGGCGGCGCGAAGGCCGGGCCGGTAGTCGCCCTGATCGTCGAGATTGGCGCCGCTGCAGATCCAGATCGCCGCGCGGCGCCCGGCGAGGCGTTCGGCGAGCGTCGAGTAGAGCGTGGTCTTGCAGTGAAAGCAGCGATCGACGGGATTGCTCGCGTAGTCGGGGTTGTCGATTTCGTCGGTCGCGATTTCCTGGAGCGGAATGTCGAAGGCGGCGCAGAGATCGCGGGCGCGGGCGAGGTCGTCGCGTTTCAGGCTGGGCGAGTCGGCGATCCAAGCCGTGGCGCGGGTGCGGCCGAGCGTGCGCCGGGCCCAGTATGCGACGAGCGCGGAGTCGACGCCCCCGGAGAAGGCGACTGCGACCCCTGGGCATGCCGCGAACCACGCGTCGAGGCGCCGTGCAGCCTCGGCGGCGTCGCGCGCGGGCGAAAGGGCAGCGGCGTGGGCGGCTTGGGGGGCGGTTGACACGGCGGGGTCGGACATGGCGGATTGGGAACGGTGAACTACGAAACTAAATTCGGCGATTGAATGGAACAGAAGGTAACGAAGGGAACGAAGAACAAACCGCTTACCATAGAATTGAGAGCGTTGATTGATTCACCGTATGGGTGAGTGAATTTTGGCTCGGTGATGTCGTGTAATCGCTTGGTTTGGCCTTCTTTGTTATCTACGTTTCCTTCTGTTCACTGCGTTTTTCAGGACGAAGCCTTGGGGGCAAATGCTGAACCGGAATTCAGCAGATGCGTTGAGCAGAAGGCAACGAAGGTCACGAAGAACAAGCCGCTTATCCGGAATTCGAGAGAGTCTTCCCTTTCACCTGAGGAATGGGTCCTGCTGAGTTCGCGTGGTAAGTCCAAGAGCGCGAACCTCAGGTCTTTGCTCCTTCGCTGCTTCTGTCTGCTGCACGTTGGGGGTCGTGCTGCGGACCCGGGTGTCCGGAAGGGGAGATTCCCGATTCCGGACCTAATTCCGCGATTGTCGGCCGGGCCGACGCTCAGCGGACCTTGACCTCGACGATGGCGGACAGGCCGAGGCGCAGGCGGCTGCCCAGGCTGCGGACCTCGGCTGGATCGAGCAGGATCTTCACGGGCACGCGCTGCACGACCTTGGTGAAATTGCCGGTCGCGTTGTCGGGCGGGAGGAGGGCGAATTCGGCGCCGGTGGCGGGCGAGAGGCTGTCGACGGTGCCGTGGAGCGTGACCCCGGGAATGGCGTCGATCGTGAGGTCGACCTTGTCGCCCTTGTGCATGCGGGCGATCTGGGTCTCCTTGTAGTTGGCGATGACCCACACGTCGGGTTCGGCGAGTGCGAAGAGGGCCTGGCCGGGTGAGACGGTATTTCCCACCTCGATACGCTTGGCGCCGATACGGCCGGTGGCGGGGGCGGTGATGGTGGTGAAGGAGTACTGGCGGTCGGAGTTCTGGAGCGCGGCTTCGGCGGCGGCGAGGCCGGCGTTGGCCACCTCGGCCTGGGCGCGGGCGGCGTTGGCGTTTGCGTTTGCGGAGGTCACGGCGGCCTGGGCGGCGGCGAGGTAGGCGGCGGCGGCCTCGGTGCCGGCTTTGTAGGTGTCGAGGGTGGCCTTGGCCTTGTCGACGTCGGCCTGGGTGGCGGCGCCGCCGTTGGTGAACATCTGCATCTCGCGCCGATAGGAGGTTTCGGCGAGAACGTACTGGGCGCGGGCCATCTTGCCCATGGCGGCGGACTGCGCGAGTTTCGCGTGGGTTTCGACGGCCTGGGCCTCGGCGAGGCGCGCGGCGGAGTCGGCCTGTGCCTTCTGGGCGCGGGCCTGCGCGAGCGCGGCGCGCGAACGGTCGACGGCGATCTGGTAGGTGACGGGATCGATGCGGGCGAGCACCTGGCCCTGCTTCACGACCTGGTTGTCGTCTGCGAGCACCTGGACGACCTGGCCGCCGACCTGGGCGGCTATCTGGTGTAGGTGGCCTGCGGTGTAGGCGTCGTCGGTCTCCTCGTAGTGGTAGGCGTGGACGGCGAAGTGTCCGAGCCAGATGAGGCCGGCGACGACGGCGAGTCCGGCGATGATGCGCAGGACGATGGCGCCCCGGGTCTTGGCCTGGGTCGCGGCGGGCGTGGCAGTTTCGGAATTCATGGCGAAAAGACGTGGAGTGTGGCGGTGGAGTGCGGCTCAGTGGGCGGCGGCGGCCGCGGCGCGGTTGCGACCCTTGCCGAGCAGGAGCAGCAGCGGGAGGGTGACGATGAACGCGAGCGCGACGTAGTAGAACACGTCGGCGAATGACAGCAGGGTGGCCTGGCCCTCGACGATTCGGTCGAGCAGCGCGAAGGCCTGCTTGTGGGCGGTGGGCAGGTCGGAGCCCGCGTGGTGGAAGAAGCTCTGGTAGAGACTCAGCCTGGACTGGGTCGCGTAGGAGTAGTCGGTGACCTTCTCCACGAGCACGGCGCGGTGGACGGCGACGCGGTGGGCAAGGAAGGTGGTGATCAGCGCGATGCCGATGCTGCTGCCCATCTGGCGGGTGAGGTTGTAGAAACCCGAGCCGCCTGCGACGGCGTCCTTGGGAAGGTCGCCGAGCGTCGCGAGACTGAGCGGGAGGAACATGAACACCGAGCCGATGCCGCGCAGGATGAGCGGGAAGAACAGGGAATCGGTGCCCGTGTTGGGATTGATGTCGGCGAGCAGCAGGCCGGTGGCGACAGTGATGAGTGCGCCGATCGCGATCAGCAGGCGGGAGTCGACGCGGCCGGCGACCTTGCCGAGGACGATCATCGTGACGGCGGAGGCGAGGGCGCCCGGCATGAGGAGCAGTCCGCTCTGCGTGGCGTCGAAGTTCAGGTAATTTTGGACGAAGATCGGGACGGCGAACATGATGCCGTACAGGCCCATGCCGAGCACGAGCGAGTAGAGGCTTCCCGCGGCGAGCGCCCGGTGTTTGAGCACGCGCAGGTCGACGGCGGGGTGTTCCACGGTGAGCTCGCGCCAGATGAAGAACAGCGTGCCGAGCGCGGCGCCCGCGGCCATCGCGCAGATGAAGCGGGAACTGAACCAGTCGTCCTGCTGCCCCTCCTCGAGCATGGTCTGGAAGCAGCCCAGGCCGAGGGCGAGCAGGCCGATGCCGAGCCAGTCGACGGAAGTGTGCACGATGTCGTCCTCCTTGTCCCTGGGCAGGAAGAGCCAGGCCATGAAGATCGCGAGCACGCCCATGGGCAGGTTGATGAAGAAGATCCAGCGCCAGCCGTAGTTGTCGGTGAGATACCCGCCGAGCACGGGTCCCAGGGCGGGGCCGGCGATGACGCCGATGCCGAACATGGCCTGTGCGGCCGCGTGTTCCGCTGGGGAGAAGGTCTGGAAGAGGATGGACTGGGCCTTCGCGAGCAGGCCGCCGCCGGCGAGCCCCTGCAGCACGCGGGCGACGATGAGCATGGACAGCGAGGTGGACAGCCCGCACATCATCGAGGCGAGGGTGAAGCCCGCGAGGGAGAACATCAGGTAGTTCTTTCGTCCATACCGCTCGCCGAGC
>JAJXYI010000125.1 GCA_021780625.1 bacterium
CACGCGGAGTCCGCACGATGCCGCCAAAATCGCGCAGGCTCATCTGCGTGCCCATGCCGAACATCACCAGCTGCACGACGATCAGGACGAGCCACTTGTTGCGCAGGTCGATGCCGCCCAGGTGAAGGAAGGCGCCCGGATAGATCATCGAGGCGGTCACTGCGGCGACGATCCATAGCGTGAACTGATACCCCTTCCACGCGGGCACCGCGCCCAGCCCGAGGGCCAGGCCCACCGCGGCAGCCACGGCCGCCGGCCGCCAGAGTGCCGGGCCACCGCCCGCAAGGCCGGTCGCGACCAGGACCAGCGCAATCAATCCCGCCACCAGCGACAGCTTCCTCAACGGTGCCATCAGAGTATGCCGCTCAGATGTTCGATCGCCAGAGCGGGACTCGCGAGAATCGGCACACGGCGATCCGCCTCGGGGAGCGTCTCGACCACGCGCGCCATCGAAGCCTGCGCCAGGACGATCACATCGACCTGCTGGGAGAGCTCGCTCAGCGCCGCCGCAACCTTCGCGTCATGCTGCGCGGCATCGCCGTTCATCAGGGACTCGAATGCCCCCTCGCAGAGGCGCGCGGTCAGTGCGATCCGCTTGTCCGCCAGCACCGCCCTCCGGCGCACCAGTTCAGCGGTCGGATCGAGCGTTGTCGCGAGCGTCGCAACGACGCCAATACGGTTTCCAAGTTGAACGGCGCGGTCCGCCATCGGCTGGTCCACGCGAAGCACGGGCACTCCGACGAAGGGCGCCGCCGCATCGACTGCCGGTCCGATCGACGAACAGGTCACGAGCACCTGGTCGGCGCCGCCCGACTCCGCCGACTCCAGGTAGGCCGCGACGCGACGTGCGATATCGGCGGTCAGCGAGCCCCGCGTGCGGATCGCCCGCACGAGGCTGTCGTCGACGATGTTGAAGGTGTCGACATTCGGCAGCTTCTCCTGGCAGAGCCGGGCAAAAACCGGGACGAGCGTCGCGGAAGTATGAACGAGTGCGAGGGTCTTGCGTTTCATGATTATAAACTGGGTCACCGCAGTTGAACTAGCGCGGCAGTGGCTACAGGGCCTGTGATCGAAGTGAGGGCGAAATCTGCGCTCACCTAGGAGGTGAGAATACAGGATATAAAACCTATGCTTAGCGGCCATTCTCCGTGTTCTCTGCTTGTCCGCCGTAGCCTTGGCGAAGGCGGATGTCTCTGTGTTTCAAATCCAACTGGGCAATTTTGATTCGAGGGTTCCCCGGGCCACGGCCCCGAAATAGTCGGCCGCGCCTACCTGCCCGCCCTTGAGGTTGATCTCGCGACCGTCGATCGGAGACCCCGCGCCGTGCGCGCGGCACAGCGGCGCTCCGGGCGCCAGCGGTGCGATCATCTCCACGGCCTGCACTCCGAGCGCCCTCGCCGCGTAGCTGGACGTGTCGCCCCCGGCGATCACCAGCCTCCGGACCTCCGTCCTCGCCAGGAGTTCGCGCGCGAGCCGCCCGAGCATGGAGCCCAGTTCGTTCGCCGGTACGGGCACCGGGGCGGACTTTCCCCGGCTGGTGTAAACCAACGTGTGACGTCCCGAAGCCAGCGCTTCGCCGGCCTCCCTCAACGCCGACTCGAATCGCAGCCCGCCCGGATCCAGGGGCACTCCTGAAAACCCATTGGCCAGCGCCCAGTCAATCTGGCCGGCCGTCACCGGCGAACAACTACCGGATACGACGAGCAGGGGCTCGGCGGGACTCGGATGTTCCCACTCGTTCCGGGCGAGCACCCTTCCCTCCGACGCCCAATGCGCTCCAAGCGCCATCTCCACGCCCGAGGATCCCACCGAAAAGACCGGTCCCCCGGCCGACGCACGGGCGTCAATCAGCGCCCCGATCCCGGCAAGTTGACCCGACTCGAGGACGTCGATGAGGACCACCTCCGCGCCGTCGTCCGCGAGTGCATCAAACGCCGCGCGCGCCTCGGGGAAAGGCAGTCCAACGTGCAGGATGTCGAACAGGCCAATCCGCTTCGAGGTCTGCCTCGCGAGGTGGAGTCGCAGGTCGCTCTCGTCGGCCGGTGTGACCGGGTGGCGGCTCATCGACGGATGGCGGTCGAGGCGATGAATCACCCCTCCCGTGCCGACCCTCGCAAACAGGTTGCCGAACACGCAGTAGCGTCCAAGCGCCGGCGCGCCCACGAGCAGCGGCACCGTGCGCGATCCAAACACCTCCGACCCCACCTCGATCGCCCGTCCGATGCTGCCCACCGTCGGCGACGAGTCGAAGGTCGAGCACACCTTGTAGTGCACATGCGGCGCTCCCAGCGCGCGCAACGCGCCAAAGGCCGGACGCAGTTCCGCCTCCATCGCCTCCGGCGCCAGCGAACGGGTCAAACCGGCGACTCCGACAGCGCGCAGGCCGCGGAAACGCGCGAGCAGGTCCGGAGTCGGCAGGTCGATGAACAGCGCGGTGCGGATCCCCGCCCGCGTGAGGAACTCGAGGGCATCGGTCGAGCCCGTGAAGTCGTCGCCGTAATACGCGAGCAGGAGCTGGGAGTCGTCGACCGGCATGAGTCAGGACGCCCGGCCGAACTTGGCCCGGGATTTTTCGAGCTCCGGATACTTCGCAGCCGCCTGTTCGAGAGTCAGTCCATCGAGCGCCGCCTCCCACCACTTCTGGAGCGCGCGCACGCCTGCGGCCGCGCCGTCCGGATGGGCCTGAATGCCGCCACCCGCCATGTAGAGCAGGTCGAGCGTCCGAGTACGACGGTACGTCTCAGGGGCCTGGCCACCCCACTGGCCCGACGAAACGACCGGCAGGAGCGGACGGCCGAGCGGTTCCGGAGCCAGACACGCCGAAATCGAACGCACCACCGAATCGTCCGGTTCCCAGAATTTGTTCGCGATGCCGTTCACGTGGAGCTGGTCCACTCCCGCCAGGCGCCAGAGCTTCTGGTAGGCGGTGAACTCCATCCCGAGCATCGGATGCCGGTTCAACATTCCCCAGCCGTTGCGATGCCCATGGATCGCGAGCGCGCCCAGATCGCAGACCCTCTTCGCACCGGCAAGGCCGACACTGTTCAGGCTGATCATCGCGCAGGTGCCCCCGGACGCCACGACCTTCTCGTAATGGCGCAACATCGCATCCAGTTCGTCGCTCACATTGAAGGCGTACATGACCTTCCTGCCGGTGCGCTCCGCGTGGGCGTTGATCACCGCCATGATCGCGTCGACGCGCGCGTCGAACGGCGAGTGTGGCGGGTCCGCCATCAGTTCGTCGTCCTTGATGAAATCGATCCCCGCCTCGACGAGTGTCCGCACCATCTCTGCGGTCTGTGCGGGCGAAAGTCCGATGCTCGGCTTGATGATCGTCCCGATCAGCGGCCGTCCGGACACTCCCGTGAGCCTGCGCGTGCCCGCGACCCCAAAGGCCGGACCGCGAAAGTGCGCGGCGAACGACGGCGGCACATCGAAGTCCAGCAGGCGCAAACCCGAGAACTGGGCCAGTTCGTAGAGGTTGCCCTGCAGCGTTGAAACCAGCGTTGGCAGGTTGTACCCGAAATTCTCCACCGACCAGGACACCGCGATCTCCGCCCGTCGATAGACCGCAGCGGCAGGTCGCCCGGTCGGAAGCGACGGAGCCGCCGCCGTCCCCAGCTCGGTCACCGCCTCGACGCGCGCCGCGAAGCGCTGCTTCAGCTCCGCGGTCTCCCCGGGCACCGCCACAAATGTCCCCGACGACTGTTCGCCGGCGAGCACTTCCGCAGCGCGAGCCACAGGAAGCGGGGTTTCGACAAGGTAGCGGGCTGTGACGCGATCCATGGATGAGGGGTGAGCCGGCCGCCTGTCGGGCGGTCGGAGTGGGTGTGGTCGGGGATGGGATTGAAACGTGGCCGCAGCCGGCAGCCACCATCTCATCCTAGGCGATCTTTCCCGTGATTTCCTCCTCAATGCCGACGAGTTCTCACGGGATTCTAACCTCTTGCGCGGGTCGCCCGGCGCGCACCTGGGGTCCGGGATCGCCGGAGATCACCGCAGCGCGGCGTGAAGGATCTCGACCGGATGCAGGGCGATGCGGCCCGTCGCATCCTTGATCTGATGCCTGCAGCTCGTGCCCGGCGCCGCGATCAGGACATCGTCCCCTGCGGAGCGCACCGCCGGAAGAAGCACGAGCTCCCCGATCTGCTGCGAGATGGCGTAGTGCTCCGCTTCGTACCCAAAC
>JAJXYI010000112.1 GCA_021780625.1 bacterium
AGCCGGCATCACTCCGGCGGGCAAGGACCTCGAGCGGCCGCCCTCCGGGCCGACCGCCGCCACAAGCCGCAACCGCTGCGCCCCGACGGCGCACAGACCGCCCTGGCTGGCCGGCACCCATGCTCGGCACACGCGGTCATGGAACCGCCGCGATCGTGTGGCGCGGCGGCGAGCCGGCGGCAGGTTGACAAGCCGCGGGCAACCACGATTCTCGAACTAGACCGGACAGCGTCAGCGGTTCGGTGGCCTTGCCTCGAGCCTGGCCAGCGCTTGTTCCGCCGTCTGTCGCTGCTGCGCGAGGTTTGGGTCTCCCGCAGATCGGGCGAGAAAATCCTTGTAAGCGGCGATGGCGGCCGGGCGGTTGCCGGAGAGTTCCTCGGCGATACCCCGGTCGAAACGCGCTTGGTGGAGGTTGGGAGCAAGCGCGAGAGCGTGCTCGAAGTCTGGGACCGCCAGCGCCGGGCGGTTGCGCATGACCTCAAGCCTCCCGAGACCCTCCCAGGGGGCAGGGAGCCGGGGGCCAATCTGGATTGCCCGTCGGTAGGCCAGTTCTGCGTCGTCGTACCGCTTCAGGTCCCGAAGAACATCGCCCAGGTTGTTCATGATTCGAGGATCGTTCGGGTCGAGCTGAGATGCCTTCTCGAGCTCCTTCCGCCCGCCTTCGAGGTTGCCCTTGAGCGAAAGCGCGATGCCGAGGGCGTTGTAGGCCTCAGCGCGGAGAGGGTCGACGGAAATCGCCGTCTTGAGGGCCGCGATGGCCTCGTCGGTGTCGTGCGCCATCAGCAGCGTCACTGCGAGGTTGTAGCGGAAGTTGCGGTCGCCCGGGGAGAGCTCGACGGCCCGTCGGTACATCGTGATGGCCCGCGGGTAGTCTCCCGATTGACGACACGCCTCCGCGAGCTGGGCGACAAACGCCGGGTTGCTGGAGTCCATCGTTACCAGGCGCTCCAACTCGGCTCGCGCCACGTCGAACCTGCCCGCGACCATGGCCCAGTGGGCCGTCTCGAAGGCACGCAAGAGGGGCATCATCGCCTTCGGGTCCTTGCGGGAAGTTGCCGTGCCGGCGCTGGCACCCCCACCGACGTAGCCGAGGCTCTCAAGTCTGGCGAGGGCCTCGCTCTCGACAGGGGCCACGGTTGTAGTCGTGGTCGCCTTGGCGAGGGTCGCCAGCCGAGCCGCAAGGGGCGCGGCATCCGCACTCCGCCCAGGAAGCAAATTGTTCGCCTCGGCCGGGTCGACCGCGAGGTCGTACAGTTCCGGGTCGGGCCCCTCAATGTATTTGAGTGAGCCACGGCGGAGCGCCACCAGGGGGCTCCACCCGAAAGTCTTGGCGTAGTAGGACTCGGCGTACACGTCCTCCGGCGCCGGCTCCTTCCCGGCCAACAGCGAACCTGAGAGGTCGTGCCCGTCGACGGGAGGCTGGGCTGCCTCCTCGAAAGACACGCCCAGGATTCCCGCGAGGGTCGGAGCGAGGTCAACCAGGCTCACCGGCGTTGTCACCACGGAACCCGCCGGCAGCACAGCGGGCGCCCAGAGGATTACCGGCACGTGCAGGCAATCCTGGTAAAGCAGCAGCCCGTGGGTCAACTCGCCGTGCTCGCCGAGCGCCTCGCCATGATCGCCGGCTATCGCGACAACGGTCGTGCCTGCATGTCCCGAACGTTGCAGCCACTCGATGAGCCTGCCCACCTGGTGATCCACCTCGGCGATCTCGCCATCGTACGGGGCGTCTCGGAAACGCGTGCGGTAGGGCTCGGGCGGTTCATAGGGAGCGTGGGCGTCGTAGAGGTGCACCCACGCGAAAAACGGCTTCTCGCTTGGCCTCTCCAACCAGGCGAGGGCGCGATCAACGACCACCTGGCCCGGGCGCTCGGCATCGAGGCCGGCGCGCGGGTCGAACGGGATGTCGTCGTCGTAGCGATCGAACCCGGTGGCGAGGCCGAAGCGGTGGTCGAGCACAAACGCGCCGATAAAGGCACCGGTGCGATACCCCGCGGCAGCGAGGCGCGTCGCCAACGTCGGCGTCGTCCCCGCAAGACGCTCGGCACCGTTGTTGCGCACGCCGTGGCGAGGCGGCAGCAAGCCCGTGAGGATCGAGGCGTGGGCCGGCGCCGTGAGCGGCACGGGGGTCGAAACGTCGGCCAGACGCACACCCGACTTGGCGAGCCGGTCCAGCGTTGGCGTCTCGGCGGTTCGATACCCATAGACTCCGACGTGGTCGGCACGCACGGTGTCCATCGTGACGAGCAGCAAGTTGAAGCCTTTACCCGAGTGAACAGGGTGAGATCGGGAGCAACCGGACAAACCCGCCGTGAGACAGGACAAACACACAACGCCAACCCGCAACCAACTCGAAGAACCGCTCGCCTGCCACCTAGCCAGCGCCATTGATCCGCACCTCTATTCCGCTTCCCCGCTCATGCGCGCGGCGAACCCGTCGATGGGAGGTTACCAAGTTTGGCGCCCTGCGAAAAGAATCGGTCGCGGAGTTTCCCGTCTGGGCGGCCGCCGTGTTCACTCTCGCCGAAGCATCCCCTACCCGCTCTTCTCCCATGATGCCGCCGCAAAATCGTGATGGAATTCACACTCCAGGCTTCCACTGAGCACATCGTATGGTGTAGGTTGAGGTCATGGTGGCTCAGAGGAATGATTTCTGGTCGAGTCGATGGCCGCCGGTTGGAAAGGTGAGGAACCAGATGACGACTCTCATGACGCTGGCTGCGAGGGCCCGACTCTGGCGGCAACGGCTGAGTTCGGCCCATTCCCGGATGGCGCGCCATTCGGTGGTGATGGCCGTCGTCGTACTCGCGGCAGGTCCTGCACCTGTCCTCGCCACAGGTCAAGCGCCGCCGGCCGTGAACGCCGGCATCACGATGACGGTCAGCGGAATGGTCACACTCGTGTGGGGTGACGGCAGCCGGGATCGGCCGGAATCGATCGGGCCAATCGCGATTCTCACTGACGGCGCCAGCCACCGTGTCGAGCTCAAGCTCGATGACGCGACCCTGACGCGGGTCGGCGGTCTCCTCTCCCTGAACCGGCGGCGCGTGACCGTGACGGGTTCCTGGACCATGACGACTTCGAGCCACCCTGCAGCGGTGCTCATGGTCACCGACCTCCACTTCCAGGACGGCCTGGGGCCGGCGGCCCCGGAGGCCGTCACGGGCGCCCAACCATGGGTTTCGATCATGTGCAAGTTCAACGATGTCAGCACCGAGCCCAAGACGCTCGCGTTCTTCCAGGGGATGTATGCCGGCACGTATCCGGGCCTCGATCACCTCTGGCGCCAGATCTCCTATGACAACGTCAACGTGGCGGGCAGCGACGCGTCGGGCTGGTACACCCTGCCGCACTCCCTCGCCTATTACCAGGCCCTCGCGTACCCCAGCCCGGGCCTGGACCAGCTTTTCGCCGATTGCACCGCGGCTGCGGTTCCCTACGTCAACTTTGCGTCGTTTGTCGGGATCAACATGATGTTCAACGCGGAGTACGACCCCGGCTACGCGTGGGGCGGGAGTTATTGGGCGACGCTGGGCGGCGTGACCAAGACCTGGCGTGTCACCTGGGAGCCGCCGTGGGGATATGCCAACTCGTCGGTGATGGCGCACGAGATGGGTCACGGGTTCGGCCTGCCGCACTCCTCGTTCGATCGGTCAATCGTGTACGACAACTGCTGGGACGTGATGAGCGACACCTGGGACTGCGCCACCACCGATCCCACGTACGGCGACCTCGGACAGCACACGATCTCCTTCCACAAGGACCTGCTCGGCTGGTTCCGCGCTCCCGAGAAGTTGACCCTCAACGTGGGACAGTCGACCTCGGTCCGGCTGGAGCGTCTCGGAACGCCAGGATGGCCCATCCCCAAGATGGTGCAGGTTCCGATCGCGGGTTCGTCAACGCTCTTCTACACCATCGAGGCGCGCCAGACGGTTGGGTATGACGGGGCGCTCCCAGGCAACGCGGTGATCGTGCACGAGGTAGACACCACGCAGACCATACCCGCGGTGGTCCAGGGCACCAACGGATCCGCCGGCGCGGCCTGGGGCGTGGGGTCCCTGTTCAGAGACGCCACGAACGGCATCGGGATGACGGTGACCAACGCCACCCCTGGCGGGTTCACGGTCGCCGTATCCAACGGCTCTTCGCTGGCCGCGTCGTTCCCGGTCGTCGACGCCTAC